>JAKSDE010000204.1 GCA_022360235.1 Cytophagales bacterium | reverse complement strand
TAGATTGACAGGGCATGCTATTTTTTGCAAGGTTTTGGAGTGCCATAAAGGTTTTTCTTGCAAATATTGCTACGCTATACATGAGTTTTTGTGAGCTAAGATCGTCATTTTAAGTGTAAAAACACAGTATTTTAATACTTGTTAAGGGTCGACTAATTATGCATGAAGATTCGGAACCAGGAACTAGGAACTTGAATAATGCTGTAAGTTAAAATTATTTCAATGCCTACTTCAAATGAAGCCTTCATTGTACGAGATGTAATTCTTTTTTTGATAGTAGTGCTGCAAATTTGTTACTGTAAGGGCTTTCTCTTTTCTAGTCTTGATAGCATGGGCAGTTATGCTAGCAGCGGGTAGGGTAGTGATGATAGGTATATCTCTCTGTAAGGCTGCTTGCCTTATTTTTACTTCGTGAGGAGGTGTATATTGCGTAGAGGGACTGATGAGCAATTTAATTGTTCCCTCATCCATCTTAGTAATAATATCCGTTACGTTGTTTACGAAGGTTATATGGTTTCCCTTGACTACTCCTTTTATATCAACCGTCGTGATGATGTGAAAATCAAGCGCTCTATAAAGTTGTATGACCGATGTGTAAAGGGAGAGGTATTTTTCTTGGATACTGAAGCAGATACTTCCTCCTTCAAGGGGAACTTTTTGATTGGCTGCGCGTTGGGCTTTATAATAAGCGAGATAAAAATTAGGATCAATGCCCATCACTTCGCCTGTAGAACGCATTTCTAGTTTACAAACGGGATCTACTGCAGGAAATTTATTAAAAGGCAAAACAGCCTCTTTAACGGAGTAGAAAGGGGGGATGACTTCTTTAATACCAAGTTCAGCAATCGTTTTACCTACTATCACTTTCATGGCCATTTTCGCCCATTGAATACCTGTAGCTTTACTCACAAAAGGAATAGTGCGAGAAGCTCTTGGGTTTACCTCGATGACATAGAGTGATTCGTCCTTTACGGCAAATTGAATATTTAATAAGCCTACTACCTGAAGTTCTTTTGCTAACGCTTTTGTTGCTTCTTTGATTTTATGGATAACTGATTCACTAAGTGAGTAGGGAGGTAATGAACAAGCAGAATCACCCGAATGGATACCAGCAGGCTCTACATGCTCCATGATACCTGCGATGACACAGGCTGTTCCATCAGCGAGTGCATCTACATCCACTTCGATAGCGTCTTTTAAGTATCCATCTATTAATATAGGGTGCTCAGGAGATACGTCTTTAGCATGTTGTATATACTTACGTAACTCCTCTTCATTAAAACATAGTTCCATAGAGGCACCTCCTAGTACATAAGAGGGCCTTACTACGACAGGATAGCCAATGGCCTGGGCAATGGGAGTGGCTTCTTCTGTGTGGCTCACTGTAGCATTAGGTGGCTGCTCCAGATGAAGTTTCTGAAGTAACTGCTTAAAGCGCGCTCTGTCTTCTGCGTTGTCAATGCTATCAGATGAGGTTCCTAAAATTTTGACTCCTGCTTTTTCTAATGCCTTGGCTATATTGAGAGGTGTTTGGCCTCCAAACTGTACAATCACTCCTATAGGTTTCTCTTTTTCGTAGATGTTTAATACATCTTCAAAAGTCAGGGGTTCGAAATAGAGTTGATCAGAGATATCAAAATCCGTGGAAACTGTTTCAGGATTAGAATTCACCATGATCGACTCATAACCTTCTTCTTGGGAAGCAAAAGCTGCGTGTACACAGCAGTAGTCAAATTCAATTCCTTGACCAATACGGCTAGGCCCTCCCCCTAGAATCATAACCTTTGCGTTATCATTGACTTCTACCTCATCTTCTTGTTCATACGTAGAATAGTAATAAGGCGTATATGACTCAAACTCTCCTGCACAAGTATCTACTAATTTGTATACAGCTTTGATACCTAGTTCTTTTCTTCTTTGACGGAAAGCCATTTCACTTTCATAGCTCAGGATATGGGCTAATTGCCGATCGGAAAAGCCTAATTGTTTAGCTTCAAGGATAGAGCCATAGGTATCTGTAAAGCCTTTGGGCGCTTCTACAATCTGTTGTATTTGATACAAAAACCAAGGATCTATCCCTGTATAGTGATGTATCTGTGTTAAGGTTACTCCTTTTTCAAAGGCAAGTTGAATGTAAAATAATCTTATTGGATTCGGTTTTTCTAGTTTTTCTATAATACGATGAATAGGAATATCTTGAAGGTCATTGCCATCAAAACCGAGTCCTCCTCGTTTTATTTCTAGCGAGCGGAGTCCTTTTTGCAGCGACTCTTTGAACGTT
Organism: Cytophagales bacterium; assembly: GCA_022360235.1. Lineage (GTDB taxonomy): Bacteria > Bacteroidota > Bacteroidia > Cytophagales > Amoebophilaceae > JAKSDE01. Next base: position 8,604 of record JAKSDE010000204.1, on the reverse strand, counting down.
CGACCTATCGACATGACTTCGCCTACCGACTTCATGGAAGTGCCTAACACAGGCGCTGTTTTTTTGAATTTTTCAAAATTAAATCGAGGAAGCTTGGTTACGACATAATCAATCGTTGGTTCAAAACAGGCCAGTGTCTTTTTAGTAATATCATTTTGTATCTCATCTAAGGTATAGCCTACAGCCAGTTTTGCAGCAAATTTTGCAATAGGAAACCCTGTCGCTTTAGAGGCTAGTGCCGAGCTTCTAGACACACGAGGATTCATTTCTATGACGATCATTCTACCATCTTGGGGGTTCATGGCAAACTGTACATTAGCGCCACCTGTCTCTACACCTATTTCTCTCATAATAGCGATGGCCGCATCTCTCATACGTTGATACTCTTTATCCGTAAGCGTTTGAGCGGGTGCTACTGTAATGGAATCGCCCGTATGCACCCCCATAGGATCTAGATTTTCTATAGCACAGACAATCACTACATTATCTTTTTTATCGCGCATTACTTCCAACTCGTACTCTTTCCATCCAATCACTGACTCTTCAATTAATACTTCTGCGATAAGGCTATGTTGTAGACCAACGCTGGCGATGCTATCCAGTTCTTCTCTGTTGTGCACAATACCTCCTCCGTCGCCGCCTAGGGTAAAAGCAGGTCTTACTACGCAAGGATAGCCCATCTTTTTAGCAGCTTCTCTTGCTTCCTCAATGGTATAAGCAATGGCTGATCTGGCTGATGCCAAACCTATCCTGTCTATCGCTTTTTTAAATGCTTCCCTATCTTCTGCCTTACGAATCACGTTGGCATCTGCCCCAATCATTTTTACATTGTATTGATCAAAAATCCCCTTATCATAAAGTTCGATGGCGAGATTCAAGCCAGTCTGTCCTCCCAAGGTGGGTAAGACAGCATCCGGCCTTTCTTGAGCAATAATTTTTTCTAAAACTTCCACGGTCAGTGGTTCTATATAAGTTTTATCTGCCATGTCAGGATCTGTCATAATTGTCGCTGGGTTAGAATTGGCGAGAATGACTTGATACCCTTCCTCTCGTAAAGCTTTACAGGCTTGGGAGCCTGAATAATCAAATTCACAAGCTTGCCCTATCACAATAGGACCTGCCCCTATAACAAGAATGCGATGAATATCTGTTTTTTTTCCCATGGCTGTGCTGTCTTTTTAGAAAGCTAAGACCATTTAAAGCTATTTTGTAGCTTTTTTAGTTGCAAGCTCCACACCTCTACTAGCTGTTCTACAAAAATTGTGTCTTTTATATAAAAATAATTCAGTACTTTGTTTTCAGTAGTCCGTAATCTTTGTCTTGAATTTGATTGACGAAGATGCAACCTAAAATTCAAAATAGAAAATGAACGGTTATTATTAGGCAAGACTACCTCCCGCACGTTGAGCAGGTGGGTTACACTGAAGTCAATTTTTCTAAACTTAGTCAATCCTATCCTCCCACCTCTTGTAGCACGTTAAGTGATTTTAGCTCACCTAATGAATCAATATGTAAACGATAGAACTTTAAAATTCCTTCTGTTAAATTTTTTCTAATAGTTTTATTCATAGCGGTAGTGCTATTAGCATGTCCTTGTAATAAGGTGGTTAGAATTTCTTCTTCCTTTTCGCTGAAGCCATGATAATCTGTTAATTGAGCGAGTTGGTGGGTAATTTCTTTGGCAGAACTAATACCAAAGCCTAGATGGTTACATAGTTTGAGCATGAAGGTTAGATGAAAAAGGTCGTACCCTGAAGACAAGTGATTAAAGGTGATCACTGTTTGAAATAGAAATTCAAACAACCTTTTACACCGTTCTTCCCCACGAATTATCTTGGTCAAGAGCTCTGTAAGAAAAATAGCAATTGTCGACTTTTTAATTTCTCCTAGAATACCATTGATAGGCGTATGGCATTTGGCTTCAGCGATACGTTGTAGACGCACACTTTTTTTGTAGTAGACTACCATATCTAATAGCGTCAGGGGTTGAAAAAGCGCAATTTTGAATTTCGATTTCTTGGTTCTAACACTATTGACGAGATAAGATTGTAATCCAAAAGCTTCTGTAAAAATTTTGACGATAATAGAGGTTTCCCTGTATTTAATGTAGCTCAGTACGATACCCCGCGTTTTGTGAATCATAGCTTAGTAGAATCAAATTATCCAGGTACGTGGATGATCTTTTAGTTCTTATTAACGACAGTGAGCCATTCGGAGACAAGATGTAAAAAATAACAATTAACCGTTATCCAAGTTTCTAATTTTTGAAGTTTGCGTTACTAGGAATGCAGTCGCTTTCTCCACCATCTGATAAAGAAATAGGCAAACAATATCCCTCCTAAATGCGCAAAATGCGCTACATTGTCGCTTGGGTTTTTCTGAAGCCCTGCATATAGTTCATAAGTCCCAAAGAGGGCGATAAAATACTTGGCTTTAATTGGGATAGGAAGGAATAGTAGAAACAGTTCTACATTCGGAAATAACATGGCAAAGGCCATCAATATACCAAATATGGCTCCTGAAGCGCCTACTATCGGAATATTAGCTTTGAGTTCGTATAGCTTTTGGGCTATTACTTTACTTTCTGCTATGTATTTCGTGTCATTAGCATGATCAAAGAAAATAGTACTAAAATCATAAAATTCCTTGTAGGCTCCTTGAGAGAATTGGCTAAGATAAGTATTAAAATGCTCTGGGCCAGGGTCGGCTAAGTAAGCATGGTATGCTATCTCAATCTTATTTACTTCGAAGTAATAGATGAATGAATATAAAACTGCTGCACCTAGCCCTGTAATGATATAAAACATTAAAAATCTTCGGGAATTTAACGTATTCTCTAAAATGGCGCCAAACATAAATAAGGTAAACATGTTGCTAAAAAGGTGCATGAAGTCTGCATGAACGAACAGATGCGTAAAGAATTGATAAGGCTTAAAATGGTCAGAAGCAATGTATCTTAAACCCAGTATATCAACTAAATTGACTCCTAAAAAACTTTGTATTAGGAAGAGACCAATATTAAGGAGAAGGATATTTTTAACAATTGGTGTAAGTCTTTGCATTGGTCTCTTGCGTAAGTCTAGGTTAATGTCGTGCTCATTCTCAACACGCTTAGCTTATTATCCCACAGGGATAGCACTTATTTTTTGAAACTATTTAATTTTAGCGTTCTCCTATCAATTGAAGCGCTTCGTTTTTAATATAAGGAGGCATTGTGTTGCCACTTTTTCTACGGGCATCTAATTTACGATTATTTTATCAAAAAATGGTCATAAGATCTCTTGCTTCCTCTACAGGAGTATCAACGTAGTGAACTAAAAGTATAAAATTGGGTTTGCCCTTGTTTAACATCAGAATAAAAATCTTCTCGTTGATTGTCTTGAAGAGACTTCTTAGAGAATGCTTGAAAACTTACTTGCTGCTTACCCGCCGGTAGTGTAACACGCGTATAATAAATACTGTGTGGCATCGTTTGCCAATTTCTCGTATCGGCTTTTTCGGTGGCTAAATTAACTACACCTAGCACGGCTCCTAGTTTATCATCTTTACTTCTTAACTGATATTCAGCTGCTTTTTTGAGCGCTACCCGCAATAGTGATTTACCAAATTCTAGGAGCATTCGTTGGTTGAGTACTTTGAAGGAAATGGCATTAATATCTTCTGCTATTTCAAACGGATAAGTACAACCATTTGTACTTATAACGGCATTATCATACAAAGTAGGTCTTTCTACATATTGGGGGAAGGCAACCTGAATGAATTCTAAATCCGATAGGGTTCCTATTGCACTATTGTTACTCTCTAGTGGGAAAGGAAAGAACAGGCCCCGTTCTTCATTGACAAAGGTAACCATCCCCCCGGTTCCTCTTACAATCACAAAACTGATATCCCACTCACTTTTAATGGGTCCTAAACCATTGTTCCATAGGAAGACTAGGTCACCTGTTGTGCTCTCTTCTGAAGGGTTATATTTCAAATTAAATAGCTGTTCGTACTTATGCACTTGATCATAGAAACCCGTTTTATAAGCCGTGTAAAGCAAATCTTGTTTAAGTTGTTCGGGAGTGTCTACTCCAAAAAGTCGCTTATAGTCTTCTTGGTATATTTCTACAGCATTTCTGTAAGCGATAAAGGCATTGTTGTAATCGTGATTAGCCTGATACACCAAGCCCATCAACGTATGAATAAAAGCATCTCGTCTGTATTTGTTATCAGATTGATACTTATCACTCAACTGATTAAGCTTAATATTTAATCGACGGCACTCTACCAATGCTTCATTGTTTTTTCCTAGTTGTAAAAAGTTGAGTGTTTTGTAGTAGTGGATCAATAGCACTTCATGGTCTTCACCCCGGTAATCAGTGACAGTAGGATTGGTCACAAAAGCTAATGCTTCATTAATAGGTTTGGCTAGAAAGTCTTCATGCGTAATGTATGCTTGCTCGAAAAAATAATTACTTTCTTCGTATTTTCCCATTAAATGGGCAAGCGTACCTCGATTTAAGTAGTACAAAAGCCTTGTCTTTCTTCGTTCAGCTTTTTTATCCTTGGCAAGGAGTTTATCTGCTGCTTCTAGTTTCCCGCTCTCAAATAGCTTATTAAACTTGGCGCTTTTTTGATAATAGGTAACGCAGGAATGTAGCAGTAAGGAAGAGAGCAAAAATAATAGGAAGTAGCTTTTCTTCATATTGGCAACCATCACTCCAAGTTTACCGTAAAATAGCCATCATTTCTAAAAAACAATGCATTACACTTCCTTTTAACGTTGTGCTTAAAAAGAAAGGTAATGCACGGAGAAAGTAGTAAAGGAAAGGCTAAAGTTAGTTCTTCAGATAATTTTCTTGCTGATTTTATTGTTCCTTACCTCTATATTTCTTTTTGACTTTCTTACCTCCTAGGTATTTTTTGATTTTCTTACTTCCTACCCAAACAACTTCATTGGTTTCGAGATCGGATAGTTGTAAATCTACTTGGTAGAAAACCACCTTGTTTTTCTTTTTCGTATCCACAATCGTGTTAATGGTTCCGAACATCATAAAGTCTGCCCCTAGCTCACGACCTAACTTTTTTTGCGTTTCAGGAGAAGCAGCACTTTGTTGCTCTATTCTTTCTTCTCGGAGCTTTTCTCTAAAAATGCCATTCTCTACTATGCGAACAGTTCCCGTATTGATTACCTCTCTTTCTATATCCTTGATAAAAGTTTCTGGCTCGATATGTTCATGACTCTTGTTAAGTATTACACCTACTATTACTACGGGTTTCTTCTTCTCATGGGTACGCGCAAATTTTTCTAGCCACGGTCTATTAATAACATCCTTGGTCATCTCTTCAGCTACTAACCGTGAGTCTGTATCATTCCAACGACCACTAAGATCTGTGGTTTGGGAAGAACTAATACGTGACACGCTATCACATCCAAGGGTAAATACAGTAAGTATCACTAGCAATGATACGGTGTGAAATACGTTTCTCATCATCTTATAAGACTTAAAATGTTAAACAAATATGCTATTTTCTTTATTATAAAGTCTTGCAAAGTTAGGTTGAATAGCTAATAAAGTCAACCAATCATTTCTAAATTTTTCAAATCATGGATCGTTTGTAAAGGATCGTTTGACTTAAATACAAAATTGCCTACTACTAACACATCAGCCCCTTGTGTTACAAGGCATGTACCATTTTCTAGATTCACGCCACCATCTATCTCGATCAATGTTTGCGCTTCTGCATCGTTAATTATTTCTTTAAGTAGCTTTATCTTATTATAGGTATTTTCAATAAACTTTTGCCCACCAAAGCCAGGATTCACAGACATAACACATACTACATCTATTTCGTTAATGATATCCTCTAATAGTTGTACACTAGTATGTGGGTTGATCGCTACACCTGCTTTGCAATCTAATGACTTGATCGCTTGAATGACACTATGTAGGTGCGGACAGGCTTCGTAGTGCACGGATAAGATCGATGCCCCTGCATTTTTAAATGCTTCTAAGTATCTTGCTGGCTTTTCGATCATCAAATGGATGTCTAAGGGCTTAGTAGTATGCTGTGCTATAGCTTCACAAACAGGTAGCCCCAATGAGATATTAGGCACAAACAGCCCATCCATTACATCCACATGAATCCAATCAGCTTGGCTTCGATTAATGAGTTCAAGTTCGCTTTGCAGATTGGCAAAGTCTGCTGATAGTATAGAAGGGGCTACGATCATATCTGTTAAAATTACGAATAATCACTTTATCTTCAAGTAATTTTTTTCTTCCATTAGTTAATTTTAAGAAGAGAAAGTTACTATAAAAATAATTTTGCAGGATACATCGTCGTAGAAAATGTATTATTTTTGTGCTATTTTAATTTACAGTGCATTTTATTAAGTATCTGCTAAAAGCCATACTATTGGCTTGATAGCAGCAAAAAGCTAATCAATAAACATTCAACACGCAATCGTTTCTAATCGTGGTACCTACACTTATACATCAAGAAGATACGATCGTTGCCCTAGCCACGCCGTCAGGAAGTAGTGCTATTGCAGTGATTCGGCTTTCGGGGAAATCAGCTATAAACATCACTAATCGAGTTTTTAAGGGGAAAGACTTAACGAAACAACCACCTTATACCATCCACTTTGGTACGATTCGCGATCAAGAAAAAATAATCGATGAAGTATTAGTCTCTATTTTTAAAGCGCCTAAGTCTTTTACCAGAGAAGATTGTGTAGAAATCTCCTGTCATGGGGCAAGCTTTATTATCCATCAAATCATTCAACTGCTCATCAGGCAGGGGGCTCGCTTAGCCAAGCCAGGAGAGTTTACCCAACGGGCTTTCTTAAATGGACAGTTCGATTTGGCACAAGCAGAGGCTATTGCTGACCTCATTGCTTCTGATTCAGCCATCGCTCATAAAGCAGCCCTCCATCAAATGCGAGGAGGCTTTTCTGTTAAGATTAAGGAATTAAGAGATAAGCTAATCCATTTTGCCGCTATGTTAGCGTTGGAGCTAGACTTTGCAGAAGAAGATGTAGCTTTTGCTAGTAGAGATGAGTTAAAGAAACTCATTCAAACGTTAATAGCACAAAGTACACAACTGATTGAAAGTTTTGAGCTAGGCAATGTTATTAAAAATGGTGTTCCTACGGTGATTGCTGGCAAACCTAATGTTGGTAAATCTACCTTACTCAATGCCTTACTTAATGAAGAAAAAGCGATTGTCTCGGATATCCCTGGTACAACGCGTGACTTTATTGAAGATGAGCTCAACATCGAAGGGGTGAATTTTCGATTGATAGATACAGCTGGCTTGAGAGCGGCAACCGATGAAATAGAGGCGATGGGTGTTGCCAGGACACACGAAAAAATGGAAAAAGCATCGCTGATCATTTATCTCTTTGATTTAACTACTGAAAGTTTAGAGGATATCTATCAGACGAATGAACGACTTGAAAGCTTAGGCATTCCTTTTCTCAAGGTGGGTAATAAAGTAGACGCAGCCCAGCCTGCCTTATTACAACGTCTGAAAAAGGATGATTTTGTAATGATAGCAGCAGCTAAAAAGCTTCATTTAGACGTGCTCAAAGAAAAAATTATAGCCCTGATTCATCTAGACAAACTACAAAAAATGGATACCATTGTTACGAATGTGCGTCATTATGAAAGCCTCCAAAAAAGTAAAGCAGCTCTAGAAGATGTGCTTAGGGGTATAGCGCACCATCTTACGAATGAACTACTCGTTTTGGATATTCGTAACGCGCTTTATCATCTAGGTGAGATTACAGGTGAGATCACTACAGAAGATCTACTGGACAATATATTTTCAAAGTTTTGTATCGGAAAGTAAACGCTTGTAACTAAACAACTATTACTGATTAGTTCTGAGTTCTGAGTTCGATAGGGGACTGTAGAAAACACGCCTTTCCCCGTATAAGCGGGGAAACCATGACTGAATGGAAGCAATTCTTGCCTAGTTTTCTACAGCCCCTCTGAACGCCATTTTTCAAAGGCGGATCTCTATGTTTGATAGGATATACTATTTTTTTGCAAGATTTTGGAGTGCCATACAGGTTTTTCTTGCCCATATGGCTACGCTATACATGAGTTTTGGTGAGCTAAGAGAGTCATTTTAAGCGTAAAACACCGTATTGAATACTTGTTAAGGGCCGACTATTCTAGTTCCTAGTTCTTAGTTATAAGACTGTTGCAAAATTAGGTTATATCTCTTCTTTACAGGCTATATGAGCGGATTTTGATGCGTTTGGCAGCAGGCTAGTGCTGATGTTGCTTTCGAAACACCTAACGATCCTCTAAGTCATGGGCTAGGCTGAATCACACGCTATTGCTCTTGTTGAATAAAGGCATAACGAATCTATATGAATTAGCCGTTTGGGTCAAAGATGTGCTCACTTCTTTGGAAAACGTTTCCCTTTGGATTTCGGTACGGCTTTGCTATAGCTGGATGAATAGTCCCTTGATGGGACCTGGCAAGGCTAGGATAGCTGAGCAAGCTCTTCTCTATTGAGGCCAGTTGCTTTAGAAATAACATCAAGGGGTATTCCTTGTTGAATTAAATTTTTAGCCGTTTCAAGAATACCTTCTTCTCTACCTT
>JAKSDE010000488.1 GCA_022360235.1 Cytophagales bacterium | reverse complement strand
CCCAGAACTCAGAACCCAGAATCCAGAACCCGGAACTCAGAACTCAGAACCCGGAACCCAGAACTCAGAACCCGGAACCCAGAACTCAGAACCCGGAACTAAGAACCCAGAACCCGGAACCCAGAACTCGGAACCCAGAACTAAGAACCCAGAACTAAAAACTTGATTAAACAAAACTATTTCCCTATCTTTGCCCTCCTACGAATGGATAACTAGATAAAGTTGACAATTTGACAACACAAAAATAAAAGCTAAATGCCAACAATACAGCAACTGGTTAGAAAAGGAAGAAAAAAGTCAACTTCTAAGCCAAAGTCACCTGCTTTAGAGAGGTGTCCACAACGTAGAGGTGTTTGCACAAGAGTGTATACTAAAACACCTAAAAAGCCTAACTCTGCGATGAGGAAAGTAGCTAGAGTAAGACTAACGAACGGCAAAGAAGTCAATGCCTACATTGGCGGTGAAGGACACAACTTACAAGAACACTCTATTGTGTTGGTTCAAGGAGGTAAAGTGAAGGACCTACCAGGAGTACGTTATCACATTGTGCGAGGAGCACTTGACACAGCAGGTGTCCAAGGAAGACTGCAAGGAAGATCAAAATATGGTGCTAAAAGGCCTAAAAAATAATGTTTCAAGTTTAAATAAGTTACGAACTACGTGAAATTCTCCCTCCACAACATATTAGATGCTAGGATGGCGATGGATAGCGTATAGAATTTATTTTCCTTATTTTTGAAGGTATTTCAAGAACTTGGGCTTATGGCGAGGGTATAAAGCAAGAAGCCTGAGCAGATGCGTTTAGGCAAAAAGCACTAGTTCTTTTACAGCGATGCCTATCAGCGTAAGTGCTGTAACAAAAGGGTAAGCTGATGAACTTGCTAGGTCGCAAGAGGCTTCCTAATTGCCTAGCAATTTAGTGGGTATGTCATAATAAAACAGACTAAGATGAGAAAAGGAAAACCTAAAAAGAGAGTTATTGCCTCAGATCCAAAATATAGGAATACGACGGTGGCAAGATTTGTGAATTATATAATGAAAGAAGGCAAAAAGAACTTGGCCTATTCCATTTTTTATGATTCTATTGACTTGGTAGCAGAAAAAACAACAGAAGAAGGTTTAGAAGTGTGGAAAAAGGCTTTGAACAACATCAGCCCTTCTGTTGAAGTGAAAAGAAGAAGGGTAGGAGGCGCTACTTACCAAGTACCTATAGAAGTAAGGCCAGCGCGTAAAATTTCTCTAGGAATGAAATGGCTCATTAACTATGCAAGGTTAAGAGGCGAAAAAACAATGAAAGAAAGATTAGCTAACGAAATTATTGCTGCTTCTAAGGGCGAAGGTAATGCTGTGAAGAAAAAGTATGATATGCATAAAGTAGCAGAATCTAACAAAGCATACGCTTACTTTAAGTCTTAAAAATGGCGAAGGACCTAAGATATCTAAGAAATATAGGCATCATGGCACATATTGATGCCGGGAAGACCACTACTACAGAACGTGTCTTATATTACACAGGTTTAACCCACAAGATAGGTGAAGTGCATGAAGGCGCTGCTGTAATGGACTGGATGGAACAGGAGCAAGAAAGAGGGATTACTATTACTTCTGCTGCAACAACTACCTTCTGGAAATATCCTACCTCTCAAGGAAAGCCTATCGACACTACTCAAGAATACAAGGTTAATATCATTGATACCCCTGGTCATGTCGACTTTACCGTAGAAGTAGAACGATCACTGAGAGTACTAGATGGTGCAGTAGCGCTATTTTGTGCAGTTTCAGGGGTAGAACCACAGTCAGAGACAGTCTGGAGACAAGCGGATAAATACAAAGTGCCGAGGATTTGCTTTGTCAATAAAATGGATAGAGCAGGCGCTGATTTCTTTAATGTAGTAAAAGAAATTAAAGAAAAGCTAGGAGCTAATCCTGTTCCTCTGCAAATACCTATTGGTAGTGAAGGTAGCTTTAAAGGTGTAGTTAATCTGATTACTAATCAAGCGATCATTTGGAACGAAGAGGATCTAGGAATGACTTATCAGATCGTTGCTATTCCTGAAGACTTAAAAGCTACGGTAGAAACGTGGAGGCAAAAACTGGTGGAAAGTGTAGCAGAATATGATGATGTATTACTAGAGAAATTCTTTGAAGCACCCAATACCATTACAAAAGAAGAAATGGTAGCAGCGATCCGTAAAGCAGTGATTGACTTATCATTCTATCCTGTACTTTGTGGATCATCCTTCAAGAACAAAGGTGTACAAGCATTACTCGATGCTGTTTGTAGCTATTTACCTTCCCCCTTAGATCTCCCTCCTGTTAAAGGAATTAATCCCAATACGGAGGAAGAAGCCTATAGAAAGGCTGAAAGTACAGAGCCATTTGCCGCACTAGCCTTCAAGATAGCCACCGACCCCTTTGTAGGAAGGCTAGCTTTTATGCGTGTCTATTCGGGTAAGTTAGAAGCAGGTTCTTATGTATACAATACAAGATCCGGTAAAAAAGAACGTATTGCACGTCTTATGCAAATGCATTCCAATAAACAAAATCCTATTACGATAGTAGAGGCAGGAGACATCTGTGCAGGAGTAGGATTTAGAGACATTAAGACAGGAGATACCCTCACGGAAGAAAAAAATAAGATTGTTCTTGAGACAATGACCTTCCCTGAGCCAGTGATTGGTTATGCTATCGAACCTAAAAAACAAGCAGATGTAGATAAACTGTCGATGGCTGTAGCTAAACTCCTAGAAGAAGACCCAACATTGAAGGTAGAAACAGACGAAGAGACAGGCCAAACTGTGTTCAAAGGAATGGGAGAGCTACACTTAGAGATTGTTATCGATCGACTGAAGCGGGAGTTTAAAATTGAAGTCAACCAAGGAGCACCGCAGGTAGCGTATAAAGAAGCAATTACTGCTAGCCTAGAGCACAAGGAAGTGTATAAAAAACAAACAGGAGGGAGAGGTAAGTTTGCCGATATTGTTTTTGAACTCGCTCCAAGGGAAGATGATAAGCCAGGCCTAGAATTTGTGAATAAAATCGTAGGAGGTGTTATCCCCAAAGAGTTTATCCCTGCCATAGAAAAAGGCTTTACGTCTGCTATGAGTAATGGGCCGCTGGCAGGTTATCCTATAGAATCGATGAAAGTAAGACTATCTCACGGTTCCTTTCATGAAGTAGATTCAGACACTTTGTCTTTTGAGTTAGCAGCAAGACTGGGCTTCAAAGAAGCAGCTAAAAAGGCGAATCCCGTACTGATGGAACCCATTATGGCTGTAGAAGTGATGACACCTGATGAATTTACCGGTGCTGTTACAGGCGACTTAAATAGACGAAGAGGAATCATGAAAGGAATAGATGCAAAAGGAAGTACACAAATTATTAAAGCAGATGTGCCCCTAGCCGAACTTTTTGGCTATGTAACAGACTTACGTACCATTACCTCAGGACGTGCAACAGCTACGTTGATGTTCTCTCATTACGAGCAAGTACCTAAAAACATAGCCGATAATATTATCGAAAAAGGAAAGACAGAAAACTAAAAGTACCTATGCATCAGAAAATTCGTATAAAGCTAAAGTCTTACGATCATAACTTGATCGATAAATCTTCCGAAAGAATTGTAAGGGCAGTGAAGGCTATAGGAGTTGTAGTAAGCGGACCTATTCCATTACCTACTAAAAAAGAAGTTTATACTGTATTAAGATCACCCCACGTCAATAAGGAGTCCAGAGAGCAGTTTCAATCCTGTACTTACAAAAGACTTATAGACATCCACTCAGGCAGCTCAAAGGCTGTAGATGCATTGATGAAATTGGAATTACCAAGTGGAGTAGAGGTAGAGATTAAAGTTTAAGCACTTCCTCCTTTCAAACAAACGGGAAAAGCACTGTACCATTGGCTATTTTTTTATTGCCCTCACCATCTCCTTTTTTCCAGGAGGACCAGAGAGTGTTTCTACATGCATACCTAGTTGTCTTAAGTCTCGCTTCAGTTGTCCTTTCGCGCAATAGGTGACCCATATCCCTTTGCTTTTCATCATCTGGTATACCTTTTGCAGTAAATCAAACTGCCATAGGGCAACCTGCTTATTGGGCGCAAAAGTATCGAAATAAATGATATCAAAGCTGCTGGTTGGTGCAAAAAAATCTTCAAGGAGTAATTCTATTCTTTGGAAAAAGAAATACGTTGATAGCTTACAAAGCGATGCTCCTGTATACTGATGCAACTTTTTAAAAGTTTTTAAAAGATGCTCCTGCGTAAACTGCTTCTCCCTTTCAACAATACGTGTTACATAGTTTAATTGCTGGGCATATTCCCAGGTAATAGGATAAGGCTCAAGACCTGTGTATTCTATGACCACCTGTTCTTTTAGTGAGGTTAGATAAGTGAGTAATGCGTTTAAGGCAGTGCCTAGGCCTACTTCAAGAAGCTTAACGCTGGACGAGGATCGATTGGCTAACCAATAATACAAGCCATGATGAATAAAAACATGCATTGACTCTTGGATAGCACCATAGGTAGAATGATAGGTTTCATTTAAGGCAGGCACAAACAAGCTATGTGAACTGTCTTTCGTGGTGATAAGCTTAAGGTCCTTCATCAGCTTTTTGAAATGTTTCTGACTATAAAAACTGAAAACAAAAATACCGCTTACTTTTTACGCTTATAATAAATCGTAGAAGCATTAGTCGGTCTCAAAACTTTCTGAGCCATATTTTTGATATCCTTTGTTGTCACTGCGCTGATTTTTTCAACTTCATGATTGACTAAGTTTGGATCTCCCAACAGCGCAGCCATCGCTAATTCCTGGGCGCGATGCAGCAAATCTACTTCTGAAAAAACCAAATGCGCTTCTGTTTGATTTTTGACCTTTTCAAGCACTGGCTCTTTTACTTCTTTTGTTTGTAGCTCATCAATAATTTCTTGAATCGCTGCCTCTGCTTCTTCAAAAGTAATGTTGTCATTAAGCCTACCCCTCATCACTAACAAGCCTGGATCAAAGGAAGCAGTAACATGCGTACTAATCGTATTAAAATACGGTTTTTTCTTCACAAGTTGTTCATAAAACCTGGAAGATTTACTTCCTCCTAGCGTATCGTTAAGCAAATCAACTGCATAGTAGTCGCTAGATAGCCTTTCAGGCATATGATAAGCTTTATAGATAGCGT
>JAKSDE010000182.1 GCA_022360235.1 Cytophagales bacterium | reverse complement strand
CGCTCAGCACCCTGGCTCTTTACCCCAGCACCAGCTAGGCAGTTTGTAAGCTCTTCCTCTAAAGCGCTTACGGCGGGCCTACCGCCATCTCATTTACAGCAGGCAAAGAACGTTTTTTCGTTCTCTACTTCGTGACACACGAAACCCGGAACTCGAAACTAGGAACTAAAAACCTAATCTATTTTATTGTTGATGCATTAAGTAAGCCTTGATAAAATCTTCAATGTCCCCATCAAGCACATTTTGAACATCCGTTCTTTCGAAGCCAGTACGGTTATCTTTGACTAGTTTATAAGGATGCAACACATAGTTTCTGATTTGAGAACCAAAGTCAATTTTTTTCTTAGTACTTTTTAGTTTCTCTTTTTCAGCGTTTTGTTTCTCCAACTCCAACTGGTATAATTTAGATTTCAGCATGTTCAATGCTTTCTCCTTATTCTGCAATTGCGATCGTTCTTGTTGGCATTCGACGATAGTACCTGATGGAACGTGTTTCAATCTTACTGCTGTTTCAACTTTGTTTACATTTTGACCCCCTGCTCCTCCAGAACGAAATGTTTCCCAAGTAATATCAGCCGGGTTAATTTCAATTTGAATATTGTCATCTACGACCGGGCAAACATACACCGAAGCAAAGGACGTATGTCTTCTCCCCCCTGAATCGAAAGGAGAAATACGAACAAGCCGGTGTACACCAATTTCTGACCTTAGATAACCATAGGCAAACTCCCCGTCAAATTCAAGTGTTACTGACTTTATACCCGCCGTATCGCCTCGCTGATAATTCAAGTGCTTAACTTGATAAGCTTGTTTTTCTCCCCACATGATGTACATACGCATAAGCATTTCTGCCCAGTCTTGGCTCTCAGTACCTCCTGCCCCAGGATTGATTTCAAGTATAGCACTTAATGAGTCTTCCTCCTCACGTAGCATCTTTTTGAACTCAAGTGCTTTAAGCTTGTGCATCAATTGCTGATAAGTGGCCTTTATTTCTTCAAAGCTTGCTTCTCCTACCTCATAAAACGTATACAGGGTTTCCACATCGTCTAATAAAGCTTGGACTTCATCAAAAAGGATGATCCAACTTTTTTTTGCTTTGATTGATTTTAAAACTTTCTCAGCACGTTGCGTATCGTTCCAAAAATCGGGTGTTACGGTGATAACTTCTTCTTCTTTGAGTGCTTTTTTCTTATTTTCATAGTCAAAGATACCTCCTTAAGGCACTTACTCTTGCCTTTACTTCTTTCAATTCTTCTTGATTCATGGTAGAATTACTTTATTATGTAGTCTAAAAAAATAACTTATTATTGATAGATACATCCCTCTCTTCTTCTTCTAAAATGCGATGTTGAACAAAGGATGTCTTTTGATCTTCTGAAAGTTCTGTCAGTGGATTAGTTGCTTTTTTAATGGGTATGTCAAAAGAATAGATGGTGGTGTAAGTCATATTTTTGAAAAAAAGGTTGAGGTCAAAGCCAGCCACGAAAGAGTCATCCTCTTTTTTGTAGTGTTCTAGTACGCCAAGGACACTGCGAGAATCAATTCTCTCAAAGGTTTGCTCATCCATCTTAAAATAAACAAAATTAGGAGGGTTGATACCCTCATATATTTTATTCATAGCATTATTGAGCGTGCTAATACTATTGAAGTTAAAGCTCAACTTGAAGTAAAGCATTTTTTGATCATGGGCCATAGTAATGCTATCAACACCTTTGAGCTTGGCTACCTTTTCCCTGAAATTTACAAAGGTATCTTTGATAGTTGTGGTAGGAAATGTTGTAACCCCCTCAGAAAATTCTCCTGCAATATTGATGAAAGTACGAATTCCATTTAAGTCTAAGGCTAATTCTAACTTACCCGACCCATCCTCATGGATATGTGCATATTCCATGAAGTTAATGCGGGGGTCAAATAAATCACTACATGAAGATAGTGTTAGTAGGCAGAAAAACACCGACCTTAAATAATTTTCTTTTAATAATTTTTTCATGGAATTTTATCTATGTAAAAACGAAAATAATAATTTTTTATCATAGTGGGGTTGTTTGGATATGGAAAATTTGCCGTATTGAGAATCCACAAGCTTAAGCTCTTAGGCGGTATCGGTTCCCATTAGGTTTATTAAACGTATATTGGTTGTAGAAACTGCTCGTTTATTTAAAACAACAACCAACAAAAAAACAGGGCCGGCTTTGGCAGACCCATGATAGATTGATTTGCCTAAATTGTGGTTGGAATTAATCCATACAAAGTTCTTTACGTGCGCCCTCTAATGGGAAATTGATATCGACATCTAAAGATGTCTTTGCT
>JAKSDE010000101.1 GCA_022360235.1 Cytophagales bacterium | reverse complement strand
TTGGGCTTTTCGTTCTCGGACAGCCATTTAGAACGATTCTTGGGCGTTTTGAGGGCTGTGATTTCATCTCCTGGTCCAAGTACTTCTACTAACTCATAACTCCTTGCTGCCCAGCGCAGGGCAGTATTATCACTACCTTCTATGCTTACATTATTGCCTCGATAGACCCCCACCTTCTTTTTTGAACAGCTTATCACTAACAGGAGTAACAGCAATAGCTTTAATCTTTTCATGATTGTATAGTTTTTAGGTTTTTGATGGAGTTTTATTGTCGCTACGTGATCTCAACTATCTTTGGATAAAGTTTTACTTAACTAAGTTAAAGAAATATTTATAAAAAACAAAAATTTATTACAATTAATATAAGCTGACTAGCGCTCCTTCGTACAAAAGGAGTCTGTAGAAAGCTTCCCTAATTTTTCTAAAAATCTCCTTTTAAAGCCAATACAGGCCTATAATTTGGTAGAATTCCTTAAGATTCTACAGCCCCAAAAGGGGAGCCAAAGAGGAAAGTTCTTAACCATTGGGGTCGTTGGGAGCATTCGTGCCAAAGGCAACGGATAGGGAAATAATTAGGAGGATGTCACAAAAACAGTTGATAAGTATTTTATCGATACAACCTAGATGTTTATCAACAAAAAGACGATTATATTTGTAATTGGGCACTAAGTAGAGAGGAGTAAACGTATCATGATGAGCCCCAAAAACAGCATAATGAGCTATTGACATGCTTGAAAAACAAGAAAAAAATAAAGCCTATTTTCAATTAGGAGCACTATGGGGGTATTTCTTGAGAAAGAAAGAGCAGCAAAAGCCAACTAACATTAATTTAAAAATGATGCATAGCATTAACAAAATTGCTATTATCACATTTGTAGGAGGATGTATATGCTTTCTACTGAAAAAGCTAATTTCCTAAAAGGATGAACATAGAAGCTTATAGAAATTATTGTTTGAGAAAGAAAGGAGTTACCGAAGAATTTCCTTTTGATGAAAATACGCTTGTCTATAAGGTGAAGGGTAAAATGTTTACAGCAACAGCTGTAGATGAGTTTAAAAGTATCAATGTAAAATGTGATCCAGCAAAGGCTGTTCAGCTAAGGGAAACTTATCCTGGTGTTTTGCCAGGGTATCATATGAATAAAAAACATTGGAACACTATCTTGATGGATGGAAGTATGCCTGATCAACTTGTCTATCAGTGGATTGATGATTCTTACAAGTTGGTCGTGGCTCAACTACCTAAAGGCGAACAGGCGTCACTTAAAAATGAGCGATAGCATAAGTTAAATCAACATTCATGAACACGTTTTAACATGAAACAATACCTAGATTTAGTGCAACATATCTTAGCGCATGGGATAGAAAAAACTGATCGAACCGGCACAGGAACGATCAGTATATTCGGTTATCAGATGCGTTTCAATTTAGCAGAAGGCTTTCCTTTGGTAACCACCAAAAAAATGCATCTAAAATCTATCATTTATGAATTATTATGGTTTTTAAAAGGAGATACGAATATTCAATATCTTCATAAACACAACGTAACTATCTGGGATGAATGGGCTGACGAGCAGGGAGCACTAGGTCCTATTTATGGCTATCAATGGAGAAGTTGGCCAACAGCAGAGGGTAAAAGCATTGATCAGATTACCCAGGTGATTGACCGGATAAAAAAACATCCTAACTCTAGAAGGCTACTCGTGAGTGCCTGGAATGTAGGTGAGATTGAAAAAATGGCGTTGCCCCCCTGTCATATTTTATTTCAGTTTTATGTAGCAGCCCAAAAACTTTCCTGCCAACTCTACCAACGCAGTGCAGATGTATTCTTAGGAGTGCCTTTTAATATTGCCTCCTATGCATTACTTACGATGATGATTGCGCAAGTTTGTGGCTTAGCACTCGGAGATTTTGTACATACCTTGGGGGATGCCCATCTCTATCTTAATCACCTTGAGCAAGCGCAGCTACAATCCACGAGAACACCAAGACCTTTGCCGAAAATGGTTATTAACCCTGCAGTAAAAGATATCTTTTGCTTCCAGTATGAAGACTTCCAGATCGAAGAATATTACCCTTATCCTCCCATTAAAGCACCTGTAGCAGTTTAAGCTTTTTATAATTTTCAATGATTCGGAAAAACTAAAGTACCCGATAACTAGATACTTTCAAAAAATTTACAGCTTTCTAAAACAAAATAGCTGCTTGAAACGTATATAAAGAAGAATACTTAAAAACAAAGTTTAAAATTATTTTCTCTTGAGAACCTACCTTACCAAGTCTTTTATATTTCTTCGTGTAGTAGTCTCGCTATTCTTTGCTACTGCCTGTGAAATTAAAATAGAGACTATTTCCCTAAATAGTTACATTATAGCATTGGACGAGTCAGTTTTGAAAGATGAACTAAGGCAAACCGAAGACTATGATGAGAAGTGCGAAATAGTAAGAGAATTTGTGTCTAGCCAGTTTCCTATGATTAGGCAGGTATATATTACAAATACTTATAGTACTGCACTGGTAGGCTTTTCCGCACAACTTAGCAAAGATGCTATAAAGAGGATAGAAAGCTATCCGTATGTGGTTACAGTCGAGCCTACGAATAAAGGTGATATCAAGCCGACCACTACAGAAGCAAAAAGTTGCCGGTGGAATGTTAACAGGGTAGGAGGGAGGGTTGATTGTAGTAAAAAGAAAAGTGTTGCCTGGGTTTTAGATAGCGGTATTTCTTTTACCCATCCGGACCTAAAGGTGGACAAGGATCGAAGTAGGAGTTTTGTAGGGTATGGTAATGGAGAGGATGATAACGGCCATGGCACGCACATAGGAGGTATTATTGCAGCAGAAGGTTCGAAGTGTCCAGGTGTGGCAAGCGGAGCTACCCTTGCTTCAGTTAAAGTTACTAGTAGTGATGGTAAAGGGAAAGTAGAGGATCTTATAAAAGGTGTAGACTATGTAGCAGCTTCGGCAAAAGAAGGAGATGTAGTAAATATCAGTCTCGGAGGACCTTATTTTGAAACATTCCATAGCGCAGTATCAAACACTGTAAAACTAGGTGTATACATTGTTATTGCAGCAGGTAATGATAGTAAAAGTATAGATGACAGTCAACTTCTTTCAAGTATCCCCGACGTAAAGCATGTATATGTTGTTGCGGCATTAGATAGTACCGATCAATTAGCAGATAATTCTAATTATGGAAGGTTTTGCTGTGCTGCTCCAGGAGTTGACATTCGCTCTACTTGGCATACTCCTCCTGAAGGGTATTACAAGTTACAGAGCGGTACCTCCATGGCTGCTCCGCATGTAGCAGGCGTGCTTTTGGCGAGCGATGGTCAGCTTGAAGCACAAGATAGCGTTGCTTATAACGGTATTAGCATGCTTCTATACACCGTAAAACGCTAGTATTCTTTTCATGGTCAACTACGCCGCAACTTTAAACTTATTACCGGGTAAAAATTTTACGACCCCCTTGAGCTCTACTCGCATTAGCATAGCGGCTAGGTGGTTAAGGGGGATTTGTGTTTTACAGCTTAGCTCCTCGATAGCTACTTCTTTTTGA
>JAKSDE010000143.1 GCA_022360235.1 Cytophagales bacterium | reverse complement strand
TGATTCCCGCGCCATAATGCTGTAGCTCTACAGTCCTGATAACCGGTGTCAGCACCAATATTGACACAGTTCTTTGACCAGTAGTTAAACACGAAATGTTAAAGCCTTTACGCGGTGCCATCTTTAACTCATTCATTCTACGTGGGCTACTCTGCACTATCATACAACGTTAGGTTGTAGGTGCCATCCGCGCAGGGCCCCACAACCAGTGGCATACCAACCAACCTAGTAGCTAACTCTGGGAGCACATGCTAGTAGTTGTACCCTAGGCAGGCATCAAGAAGGACATTGGTGGCAGGCATGCGGTAGAGAACCTCTGCTATGACAACATCGTAAAAAAAACGATCCTTGTTGGCACCATGGCAGCACTAACGAACCACTAAAGTAGCTGCGTCAGCAGAGGGCGCTGCAAAATCAGTAACAAATTGTATCGCTGCTTTCCAAACATCCTTATGGTAGTCGTCCAGCGCCCCCACCACGCGTGGCAGGGCCTCTGCCGCCAGCGCGGGACTGCTACCCGCCAGCTTTCTCAAGGCTTTCACCGCGCTGCGCCGAACATTCTACACCCCGTCCCCCAGCGCACCCACTACGTGTTGCAGGGCCTTTGCCGCCAGCGCGGGACTGTTACCCGCCAGCTTCTCCAAACCTTCCACCGCACTGCGCCGAATCTACCACGTTTCATCCCGCAGCGCCCCCGCCACGCGTGGCAGGGCTTCTGCCGCCAGCGCTGGAATGCTATCCGCCAGCTTCCCCAAGGCTTCCACCGCGCTGCGCCGAACATTAAACTTCCAGTCTCCCAGCACACCCACCACGCGTGGCAGGGCCTCTGCTGCCAGCGCAGGACAGCTACCCGCCAGCTTCCCCAAGGCTTCCACCGCGCTGCGCCAAACATACCACTTTCCGTCACCCAGCGCACCCACCACGTGTGGCAGGGCCTCTAACGCCAGCGCGGGACTGCGACCCGCCAGCTTCCGCAAGGCTATCACCGTACTCAGCCGAACATCCTCGTCC
>JAKSDE010000224.1 GCA_022360235.1 Cytophagales bacterium | reverse complement strand
TTGCGAAACCATAGGATACGCAACCAGAAGCTAGGGTTCGATCCCAATTGCTAAAGGACATGGGGGAGATCTCGGCCCAAGTGAAATTATTGTACTACCTTTTTCGTAGTTCTATAGTTTCATATAAGGTAAAATGCGTTTTACGAAATTCCCGATAGCCTTCCATGTATTTCATTTCCTGAGCAGTCGCGAGCTTGCCTTTCTTGATCTTTTTAGCCATCTCCTTCAAACCACAAGGGATGGTAGGCAAGGCTATAAGCTCATCTAACGCTTCCTGTACCAATTTTTCTTTATAATCGAGGATAAAAAGGGGATATTTATATAAGGTGGAGAGTATGTCAGGGGTAGGGAAACGAGAACGGAGCATCTCTTCCATCAAGTGGAGTGGTAGTCTTCCCCACCGATAATGACTACAAACGCGCCTCAGCAAGAGACCATACATACCGAGCCGGTGCATGGCAATAATTACCCAATTTTTTTCATCGTCACGGAGACGAGGGTCTGCCAAAGCACCTTCTGCATCGTCTTTTTCCCACTCCGCTACTCCTGCCCAGAA
This sequence comes from Cytophagales bacterium, assembly GCA_022360235.1. Taxonomy (GTDB): domain Bacteria; phylum Bacteroidota; class Bacteroidia; order Cytophagales; family Amoebophilaceae; genus JAKSDE01. Next base: position 3,150 of record JAKSDE010000224.1, on the reverse strand, counting down.
ATAATAATCAGGATGGTCTAAGATCATCAAGAAATAAGGAGGAGTATAGGGCTTGGCCTTAACTTCCCGCAATACTCGCAAGTACTCTTTGAATTCCTTATCTGCCCTATGCATAGTCTCTATAAAGGGGAGGGCATATTGATAATTGAAATAGGGACTTTCTTCTTTATGCCCCCATGCCTTTGATAACTCACCGGATAGAATCTTTTCAATCTGCCAGCCAATAGGTGTATCAGCACCGAGCTCTGCCTGTACTTGCCTCAAAAACTTCTGAACCGATCTTCGATTATAGTATGCAACAAGCGGATGTATGCGCAAAAACTCGAAGCTCAATACCAACTGAAAAAGAGCGGCACTCAGCTGCTGCTGCTTGTACAAGATGTAGCAATCCTTGGCAAATTCTACATAGCGCTTTTCACCTAAATTCTCAAGAGCATATATGGCTATTTGCTTCTGTTGTTCGCTAGGCCTGCTATCAGCCAAGTAAGCCAAACAATGCTTTTGGTAATATCTAGGATGTTTATACATAGCGATAAAATCTTGGGAGCGAAAAAGCGCTTCAGGGCGCTCCCAAGGCCCTACTTTCGTTGCTATGGCTACAATCTTATTGGGAAACGTAACCCACGTGCCCCACCTGCAGCCATTCACAGCGATATCCTCAGGTTCTTGGTGCTCCTGGTAATCTGGATAATGGTGCAAGTACTCCGCCCAACTAGCCCAATCCCTGTCTTCAGGTTGATACTTCGCCTCAACGTGATGGGGAGTAGAAACCATGCTCATAATCAATACACAAACTGCCCCCCTGATATTATGTTGCTTGCTCATAATCAATCCATAAAAACCCCTGTAATACAAGAATCAACTATATCACGGCTCCTGCCATTACAGTGGTCCAACCTAATTCATCAAAGGCTCAGTTACGAACAGTATATCTCCTGACCGCAGCATTAGCTAAGCCATGACCTCCCTTGGAAACCTCATTTTCTCCTGCTGCAACCACTTGAGAACTGTTTACAGCAATACCACAATGGATTGTATTAGCTATAACATCTCCTCGTTGTCGAGCGACTCCATACCCCATATGCTGCCAATCAATAATAGTTTCCTCTGGATCAGCCCAGGCCTTAGCCGTAAGAGGCCACTCACTGTCATATGCAGGAGTCGCTACCCAAGCTTCTTTCAATACGTCATAAACAAATTTATTGCATTTCCACATTCCAGCTAGGAAATCATTCTTTTGTTTATCCCTTGCCCAATCCGTGCTACCAATATACTTTTCTGCAGTTTTAGCGATATCCTCCTTCTTGTCGTTCATTATGTTAACATCGTCTTTCATCATGTTAAAATGCGGTACTTTATTACATCCCGTTAAATAAAGCAGTAAAGCAACACCAGCTAGTTTAATTGGTTTATTAAAGTTAATCATCATAGCAATCTAAAATTTAGAAACTCTCCCAATATTGGGATTAGTTGCAAACTACATAATTACCTATTACAAATCAAATATTTTACATTGGGATCGTGTTGAAAACTTAAATAATTTTTCTAAAAACATACCTTTAAAACTAATAGGGCCCTATAATTTGATAGAATCTTTTTTGCATTGTTTTTAATCAGTTGCACAAATCGCTGTACTTCTTGTTGGGGTTTGTCCCAGGTTATAGTTTTTCCTGTAAAATTCTACAGCCCCAGTATCCTTCCTCAAAAGCAAGGGTTTCTTCTCCCTGTTACTTGTGGAACTTTAAAAGTGGGAACGACAAATGAGTTGTGTAAAATATATATTTTTAAAAAAAATCTAATGACTTACTATTATGAAAAAACAAACTAGACAAGCTCAGGGGGAGAACATGATTCAAAACAGCCTGGTGAATATTTTTCCACATCAAGACAATCTTTCTTTTGATCAATTTGCCTGGGCTACTTTAGAGGGCCTCATGCTTCTTGAGACAGAAGAATACTGAAGGGAAAACAAGGTGAGCAGGACTCGGGCAATGGAACTTAGCTGCGTAATTTTTCCTCGCTCAGAACTAATTCTTTACAGATTGCTATCCCAAGAACACGGCAGGGAAAGTTTCAACCCCTACTGCTTGAATTAATTCATACCCAGAAAGAGCCACTCAATCAACTGGCTTTGCTCCTTTATAGAAAAGGGCTGCCAAGCCGTGACGTCGCTCAGGTCATGGAAGAGTATTTTGGTGAATCGATCAGTCGAGACACGGTCAATAATCTGGCTGAAAGCTTCCATTGCTTGCGAAAGCAGTGGCAAGAATCCCCCTTAGACTCTTATTATAAAGTGATTTATTGTGATGCCCTTTTTACCAGTCTCAAACGGGGTACTTCCTACAGTCAGGAAGCTTTACACATCATCTATGGGGTGAAAGAAGATAATACCCGAGAAGTGTTGCTGCTAGAAGTGAATCCCACTGAGAGCAGTTCTGTCTGGGAAGAATACCTGGAAAGCCTCAAGCATCGTGGAGTCGAGCAAGTGGATTTGCTAGTAGCCGATGGTCTGCCAGGCTTTAGCCAAGTGGCGCGGAGGCAGTTCCCAGGCACTGATATCCAACGCTGTGTGGTGCATCTTCAAAGAGGTCTGCTCAGTAAAGTACGTCCCAAGGATAAGGCCGCCTTTAGTGGAGCTATAAAGGAAGCCTTTAATAATTTTGACAAGAGCTCCAGCCAGGAGTTAGCGCGGGAAAAATTGGAGGAGCTAGCCTTGAAATGGGAAGGTAGCTATGGTAGTGTAGTGAAAAAGTTAACAGAAGAAGATTTTATCCAGGATTATTTGACGTATATCAGGTATGCGGTAGAAGTGGGGGGTCAAATCTACACGACCAATTCTTTGGAGAATCTGAATAGGCAAATCCGGGGAGTGACTAAAAGTAAAGTTAGTTTTGATAAATCCGAGAATCTGTTAGATTTAGTCTATATGGTAGTCAAAGACTTTGAAGCGAGTAATTGGCAGAAATATGCAGTGAGTGCGTTTCAATATTGGCCAAGAAATACACAATTATTATGACGTTCCCCTTCTCCCTAGGCTATATGATATGCATACCCCGTTTGACTTTTTTACCTTACTACAAATTTTATAGCCACTGCTGGACTCTGGCTCATTATAGTTCTCAAATAATTTCACTCCCTGTGGCTTATCAG
>JAKSDE010000317.1 GCA_022360235.1 Cytophagales bacterium | reverse complement strand
GCGTATGATAATTGTGAGTTCAAGTACAATGGTTGCAAACACAAGTAAAAGTTACAAAAATCCTGGTAAAATATAGGCCATACAATAACCTATGCACATGTAAAGTTACTTGCCAATTAAACAGCTGAGAATAAGTCTGAAAATCAGCACATGTTGGGAGGAAACCATGCATACCTGCATAACAAGGAGGATAGAGCAAAGCTTTCAGAGCGTCTGAGGCTACATCAGCTCTGGATTGATGCGGGAGAAGTGCTCTTGCCCAGATGGTGAGCTTATCCATAGCTAGAGTCTGTCATGTAGCTGAAGGTATCGTATAGATGCGTCCAACATGGAGAACCACCTTGTAGTAACAACTTGGATCGGCTGGAGTGCCTAATCGTAGTGTCTTTCACGCTACCACCGGTCAAATCGGATCGCTCGGTTGTGCGACATATTAAATGCCGATGCAATACTGGTGACACGAGCAAACAAAGGAATATAGTCTAGCTTCTGGATTGTGCCAATTAAGGCACGCTGGATCACGTGGCTCATACATGGTAGCATGACCATGAGGTCTACTAGTGGCGGAGATGTCAGCGCCGAGGAAACATTGCTACCTCTGTCAGACGTGATAAGGATCTTGGTGCCAGCGCGCAGAGGGGAAATCCTCCAATGTGCAAGCTCCTCCTTCACAAATCTTATAACATTTGCAGCACCTTCTGCATCTCCTGGGAGTACTCGGCACCCTAGCATGTACTCTTTGCGGTAAAGACCAACTTTATTGCCATCTTTGTGGATTTAGAGCTTTCGGGCGGTCATAGCCCAAACGTGATAACCTGTAATGTTTGTCCACCCATCAATTGTCATGGACACAGGTGCATCCTTTAATTCCGACCTGACCCTAGCTACTACTGCCTCGTATGCAGCAGGGATTCCCTACGTGGAAATCCAAAACCTTGTTGGTACTTTGTACCTGCACAGGCTGCGGTTGGCTTTACGTTTGTGTTTAGGTTTGGGTTTGGGATGATGTTGCGTTTGGGTTTGGGTTTGGAGACGAGACTGTGGCTGGCTTTGGATTTTGCTCAAGTGCATTGCCGAGAGTTTGCCGCATGATTTTGGTTGTATTTGAGTTTGGTTTGGGTTTGTGGTTAGGTTTGCATTTAGGGTTGGGTTTGAGTTAGGCATTGTGTTTGAATTTGGGAACTGATGCCAGCTATGGTTTGCTTTGGGTTTGGTTTGAGTGCGTTAGGTACCTAAGGTTGCGGCATGGTAGTGACTGGGTTCATGTTTGTGTTAAGGTTTGGGTTTGGGATGGGGTTTGCGTTTGGGTTTGGGTTTGCGGACTGCGGACTGGGGCTGGCTTTGGCTTGAACTTTGACTCCATGCCGAGAGGTCGCAGTATGGTTTTGGTTGAGTTTACGGTTAGCTGCGGCTTAAGAGTAGGCTGCTTGGGAGTAGGCTGGCTGCGCCAATCCACGGCATATTATGGTTTTTGGCAATCAGCGTTTGAGCCGTTGAAGTTTGCACGATCACAAGCAAGTGTAGGGTGCTGTATGCATCCCAATTGTAAT
>JAKSDE010000188.1 GCA_022360235.1 Cytophagales bacterium | reverse complement strand
CCGGCAACTGGTACAAACACCCTAACCCGGTCTTCCAATCCAATGCCCCTGTTGCGGCGTATGGACCGGGGCATCATTTTTTCTTTACTTCCCCAAATGGATCTGAAGATTGGTTCGCCTATCATGCAACCACCAACTCATCTGGGGCATGCGATGCCAGCCGCACTACCAGGGCACAACGTATTACTTGGAATAGCGACGGAACACCCAATTTTGGTGTGCCCGTAGAAACCGGGACGAAACAACAGGCCCCGGCAGGAGAAGTAGCTTTGCCGGTAGGCTCTCCTATTGCCAATGGTATCTATAAGATCATAGTCCAAAGCAGCAATAAGCCACTAGACGTGGCCGGGTGCTCGGTAGAAAGAGGGGCCAACGTACACCAATGGGAAGAGGGTGATGTAGACTGTCAAAAATGGCACATCCAGGCCACAAATGATGGTTACTACACCATCACCTCTCTACAGGGAGGAATGGTACTCGAAGTAGCCAACTGCTCCAACGCTAACGCTGCTAATGTGCAAATGTGGGCGCCCAATGGAGCCGATTGTCAAAAATGGTCTTTTGTGGCTGTGGGAGGAGGCTTTTACCGTATCGTATCAAAACAAAGCGGTAAAGCATTGGATATCCAGTTCGGGGGCAGCAATAATGGCGCGAACCTACAGCAATATGACTACCTGGGTAACAATCAGCAACATTTTCGACTTGACGACCTGGGTACAGAAGAGGCCATGGTCCCGGGGGTCTATCGTATTATCTCCAAACAGAGCCAGCTGGCAATGGATCTCGCAGGTTGCAACACCAGCAATGGTACGAACATCGCACAGTGGACTTGGCTCAACAATAACTGTCAGCGCTGGAGTGTAGAGGATACAGGCGACGATTACTTTATGATCCGGTCGTTAGAAAGTAGCCGTGTATTGGATGTACCCAGTTGTTCAACGCTGCCCGGCGCCAATATCCAGCAGTGGGATGCCTTCAGCAACGATTGCCAAAAGTTCAGCATTCAACCGGTCAGCAATGGATTTTACAGCATCATCAACAAATCCAGCGGTCTCGCCGTGGATGTGAACGGTTGCTCTACTTCCCCGGGAGCCAATATCCAGCAGTGGACCTACTGGGGCGGTGACTGCCAGCTTTGGAAATTTGAAAGGGTCAGCAACCCATCCGCCCGGCCCGCTCACAAGGAAACAAATAAGGAGACTGCGATGCAGGGGGAAACCACCTTATCAGTAAAGGTATACCCTAATCCTACCGATGATTACATACAAATCTCTGGGGACCTAGCGGACCACGGAGTAGAGGCTGTACTGTATGATGCCCTATCTCGTGAAGTAGCACGATGGAATACTACTCCAAATCGACAAAATAAATTAGATGTAAGTGGAGCTTATCCCGGCATCTATTTGCTTCGGGTCAAGAATAGGGGGACCACTACCAGTCACCGGGTAGTGATCCGGTAAACCAAGGATCAATGCCTTTTAGTTAAAGCTGACGCTTACCCTAAAGGGGAATCCACCGCGCAGTGGATTGCCCCTTTAAGGGTAAAGGGTGCGATAGGTATAACTGGGCGGCTTTAAATCAAGGTTAAACACTTAAAACCTTAGTCCCAGGAGCCAAAACCACCCGTTGAATGATATATTTAGAGAATGGATTGATCATTATTTGGATAGAACACTAACTTTGGAACAACTTGTAACTTATTTATTCTTAGTACTAGTGACTTCTTTTCAAGCAAAATAATTAGTAACGATGATTTATGATATGACCTACATCCTAAAAAAGAGGGCGATTTACCTCTTTATTCCCCTCCTAATCCTGGTTTCAGCCTGTGAAAAAAAAGAAAATGACCAAAGCTGGGACTACCAGCAAGTGAGAACGTCTTTTCAACAACCCGTCAATGGGGAGAAAGTGGATCTTCACTTGTTAGAAAATAAAAATGGAATAAAAGTAACGATCACCAACTACGGCGGCAGAATTGTACATTTATTCGTCCCGGACAACAAGGGCCAGCTCACGGACGTGGTTCTAGGCTATAACAGCCTGGATGGGTT
>JAKSDE010000198.1 GCA_022360235.1 Cytophagales bacterium | reverse complement strand
CAGGTAGCACTTTTAATGTTTCCTTGAGCACAACAGGGTTGAGCATGCCTGTTATTCCTTGCCAGCCGGGTGGTGCTTTATCCAAACTATAAATGAGCTTGAATCTATCTGTATGCGTTAGTTGAAGTTGGTCGAGTTGATTATTAAAAATAATAGAATCTACATCTTTGTTAGCATAAATAAGCGAAACAAGGGTGTGAGGCTCTTGGTGCAAAGCAGATTTGAGGATAGCGATAAGTGGTGTAATACCACTGCCACCTCCAAGCAGTATAAGATGCCGCTTATTCTCTTTCTTATAGGTAGTAGTGAAATTACCAGTAGGGGGGATTGCTTCGAGGACAGCGCCCGCGCGTAGATGGTCATTCAAATAATTGGATACTTCCCCTCCTTGAACACGTTTGACAGTGACTGCTGGTAGTTCATCCACGTAAGGAGAAGTACAAAGTGAATAAGGCCTACGAAGTTTTTTTTCTCCTATGGGTACGAGGAATGTAAAAAATTGGCCCGATTGATACGATATAGATGGGGAAGGTTCCTCAAAGACGATAGTTATCGCATCTTTCGTCTCTCTAATAACTTCTTTTACTTTCAACTGTAAAAATTGGTTACTCATCTGTGTGTCCTTATGGGGCTTGACTTTTCTATTCAAAATGTTCACTAACATAGACTAAATTTTTATATAGGAGAATTTTCGCGCTTTTTCAAATTTAATAGCCTTCTTCAACACACCCATGTAGTAAACTATATACCATAGTTTTACAAATTTTGTTCCCTAGGGTAATGAAGCTGCAAGCATTGTCTGGCGATACATCAAATACAAAATTAATAAAAATACGCTAATTATGGTTGCTTGAGTCGACCCTTGACAAGTATTCAATACGGTGTTTTTACACTTAAAATGACGATCTTAGCTCACAAAAACTCATCTATAGCGTAGCCATATTGGCAAGAAAAACCTTGGGGGTACTACAAAACCTGGCAAAAAATAGCATGCCCTCTGCTTAGTAAAGCACCTCATCAAGACCCATGAGAGGAGTGTTTTCCACAGTCCCCTATCGAAACCAGGAACTAAGAACTAAAAAAATAGCACCATCGAGCGTTATGAAGGGTCAACGCTTTAAGGGATTGTTGAAAAACAGAGATAAATTTTGTGCAGCTATCCTACTTTATGCGTCTCTTTTTAATAACGCTTACTTTAGCGATGCTCTCCCATTCGTTGTTTGTTGCTCATATTAGAAGGTTTTAACGCTTTTTAAGGAGCTACTACTTAAGCGTATCATTAAGTCCTGGCTCTGCCTCATGCGTTAGCATTTTATCTTTTGGGTGGATGGGGGTAGTCCTTTTCCGCCAAATGAGAATAATGGCTACCCCGATAAAGATAGCAGTGTCTGCTAGGTTAAAGATAGGCCAGAGCGAAATAAAGTCGCCGCCTATTAATGGAATCCAACGAGGCAAAAATCCTTCCCAAATATCTATATAAAACATATCAATGACTTGTCCATAGAACCAAGGGGTAGGAGCATTATAAGGGGCATTATTGAGTAAAACGCCATAAAAAGCGCTATCAATTCCATTGCCGACAGCACCTCCCAAGACTAAGGCCAATCCCCACAACAGGCTTGAAGAGGCACTTTCTTTGTTTGCTAGCTTCAATAAATATCTGCTAATCAAGAAAATAGCAGCAATACGAAAGACCGTGAGAAAAAGCTTACCATACTCATGTCCAATCTGAATACCAAAAGCCATTCCTGGGTTGAGGACATAGTGAATCTTAAACCAGTTGCCTATCACTTTGATCTGGCCTCGTATACCCATCTCTATCGTAGCATGTACATAAAGCTTGATGCCCTGATCGAGTAAAATGACTACAAGCGCTAAGGCGAAGTATTTTAGTGATTTATTTTTCATCAAAATTACTATTTTAGTTCCGAGTTCTGAGTTCCGGGTTCTGAGTTCTGAGTTCCGGGTTCTGAGTTCTGAGTTCCGGGTTCTGAGTTCTGAGTTCCGGGTTCTGAGTTCCGAGTTCCGGGTTCCGGGTTCT
>JAKSDE010000149.1 GCA_022360235.1 Cytophagales bacterium | reverse complement strand
CCCCAACTGTCACCGTCAAGTCCATAATAATACTAGTGTTGCCCGCTGGCTCACGATCATGATCGAGCGCAAAGAGGCTTGAGCCTAGTGCTGGGAAACTAGCCCGCTATGTTCTAAGGAGAGGGGGTGGTGGTAACCCCCCCTTCTTATCCGACCTCACCTGACCTATCTTGTAGGCCTTTTCCTGACACGCTCAGTACCATGGCTCTTTACCACAGCACCTGCCAGGCAGTTTGTAAGCTCTTCCTATAAAGCGCTTACGGCGGGCCCACCGCCATCTCATTTACAGCAGGCAAAGAACGTTTTCGTTCTCTACTTCGTGACACACGGAACCAAGAACTCGAACGAATCGGTAGTCTGCCATGGCTAATAAATGAAGCAGTGCAGCCCTCCTACAAAATATTCTGTAGCTGTTCTCTAATTCTCTCCAACTCGTCTTTCATCAAAATAACATTTTTCTGAATGGCTGCATCCTTGGCTTTGGCACCGATAGTGTTAATTTCTCTTCCTATTTCTTGAGCAATAAAACCTAGTTTTTTCCCTTCTGAACTACCATTCTCCATCACCTCTTCAAAATATGCTAGATGTTTTTCTAGCCGTACTTTCTCTTCGCTAATATCTAATTTCTCTAGATAATAAATAAGTTCTTGTTCAAACCTATTTTCATCGAGCTGTTCTTCTATAGCTAATGCCCTAACTTTTTCATAAAGTTTTTCTCTGATAGTGTCTATTCTTGGGGTGTCTAATTGTGCAACTTCTTGCAAGTAGTGTCTTATTGTCCGTGCATAGGTTGAAAGCTTTGTAGCAAGTACTTTACCTTCTTCCTGTCTAGCCTGAGCACATCGCTGAAGAGCTTCTTTGATCACTTTTTCAATAATGCACCAATCTTCTTTTACTGTTGTATTGTCAGTATTGTCAGTAATCACTTCTGGGACTTGTAGTACTAAACTAAAAAGAGGGGAAGAAGTATCTCCTACTTCATCAGCAAGTGCTTGAAGGGTTTTATAATAAGTTTTAAAAATTCTTTCATTAATTTTTGTTTTAGGACTTGCTTCCTCCTTTCTTTGGTAACTAACAAGCAGTGCTATCTTGCCACGCTTAAGTTGCGTGGTTACCAAATTTCTCAGAGCGATTTCCTTCTCTGAAAAACCTTTAGGAAGGCTGAGGCTAATGTCAATGTATTTTGCGTTTAAAGACTTGACTTCTATGGTGATTCGTAATTTTTCATCTTCAAAATCAGCCCTACCATATCCTGTCATAGATGTCGGCATAGGATTTTAGTTATGTGGAGTTCGTTGCGTAGTGCATTGATTTTCTAGGCAAAACAAAGATAGCTAAAATCTAGATACTTACGTGTAAGTGTTTTGTTTATGAGCGTTTCAATTTAGTTTTATACAATGCACGCTTAACGCTATTTAGCTGCACTGCTGCTGGCAGCGCACCGTGAGATAATAAATAATTGACAAAGACTTCTGAAAGGTAAGGCGCCAGCGAGACCCCTTTCGTTCCTAGGCCATTAAATATACCCACGTGTGGATACTGCGGATGTAAGCCTATGAAGGGCCTTCTATCAAGGGTAGCAGGGCGGATCCCTGCCTTGTGGTCCACTACTTCATAAGGCAGTTTGAGCAAGTTAGTTAACTTTTCTTCTAAAGTGTTTCTTGCCTTTTCTGTAGGAGTGCATGATAAGTCGTGCCAATCATAGGTAGCGCCAATAGTAGCCTTGTTAGCACCTACTGGTAAAACAAAAACGCCTCTATTATAAATAACGTTGATCGGCTTGGGGAGTATAACCGATAGAAGTTCTCCCTTGACAAGGCGGAAAGGCAACCAGTTAAAAAAAGGATTTTGCTTTGCTTGTATTCCTTCACAAAAAATTATTTTTCGGGCTTTCATAGTTTGATAGGTGACGCTTTTGCTGTGGAAGCGAATTTTATTATAGACAAAACTACCTTCTATATAGGCGTTGTGTACCTTTAGATAGCTCCTAGTAGCATTGAGAAATAAAGGGATATTAAGGTAGCCTGTCTGTTTTAAGACGACACCTCCATGTTGATTCACAACATTTTCTTGGTGGTACTCGTCATTGACTATTGCCTCTACAAAAGAAAGATAGCCATTTTCCAAAACCTTAGTCCTCCATTCCTTTTGTTCTTGTAAAGTTAAAAATGGTCGGAACATAGGTAGTGGATGTAAGAAGCTTGCACCAAGCGTTCGCTCCATCGCTTGATAAAAGTTTTCAAGGTAGGGAAGCAATATCGTTGCCTTCCAGCTCATTACCATCTTCCTACCGGTAATCGGATTATAAATTCCTGTTGCGACTTTGGAGGCTGTGTGGGCTTGGTTGTTATTAATCACGACAATGCTTTTGCCCCTTTTCAGTAGTTGCAACGCAAGTATGGAACCAGCGATTCCTTGGCCTACAATGAGAAAGTCTAGCATCTGTATGTTCAAGAAGAGGTGTATTCGATTTTTAAACTTAATATAGTTAGCCTGCTGCCAAACGCATCAAAAATAGCACCATCGAGCGTTATGAAGGGCCGACTAATTATCTAATTCATCACAAGCATACATATAGCCATAAAAATCATTATTAAATTTTCAATAATAGTAACTATACTCATAGGTAGATTGAAAATATTCCCTAAACATGCGCATTTTATTTTATTTTTACTAATAACACTCTTTATTACCCCCGTAATACTTATGCTCAATAGTATTATAGTAATAAAATTTATTATATTAGAAACATTTTCAATTAAATATGCTATACCTAAACTCAATTCAATAAATGGGTAAATATATCCCCATGCCTTATATTTTTTAGTAATAAAATCATATAGAACATAAGTATTAACAAATCCTTTTAAATCAAGTATTTTGAAAAATGAAAATACAATAAAAAACCCTGCCATAAAGTGTCTCATCCAAATATTCCATGAAAAGGCATTGAATGGATATTGTACTAAAAAAGTTATACCCGTTATAAATAACACAATCAGTATCAAAGGGGTGTATTTAGTATAATTTTCCATTGACTAATTAAATTATGCTTTTCTATAGTACACTTTTATCTACCTTCTTTATTTTGTCATTAAATACATGCAGGACTTACGCAAGAAGAGTGATTTGAGTTAACTTTAGGTAAAATCAAAAATAAAGTTTATGGGTATAAAAAAATAGCTTGCCTAGATTACAGCGAATTTTGCTTAGCTTGCATACCAATGACACAAACTTATTATGCGGATCACCAACCTAGTATCAGCCATGATAAGGTTAAACGATAGTTCACGAGCAACTTACGCCTGCTTTGTTATAGGAAACACCTATCCAAAGATCCGCCTTTGAAAAATGGCTTTTAGAGGAGCTGTAGAAAACTAGGCAGGAATTGCTTCAAATCAGTCATTGTTTCCTTGCTTATATTCAAATACGGTTTCAAGGAGGTAGAGCAACTTTTTGCTGGAAAAGGGGTATTTTCTACAGCCCCCTATTGAAACCAGGAACTCGGAATCAAGAACTCAGAACTAAAAAAATAGCACCATCGAGCGTTATGAAGGGTCGACTACTTACGCTTATTTACTAAATAAACACTTAATAAAATGGCTATAATTCCTAGATAGTGTCTCCATCGTAATACTTCTCCGTCAAGTATTCCCCACATAAGCGCTACGACAGGGACTAAAAAAGATACTGTACTAGCGAAGATAGACGAAGTAAGTTTCACTAAAGTAGTAAATAGTATGTAGGCGACAGCTGAGTTCATGAACCCTAAGAGAAGTATGTAGCCTAAAGCACTATTGGCTCCCTCAACAGTCTGCAGCTTCCATATAAATTCTGTTTGTGTAAAAAGGAGTATGCCAGCAAGTACGCCTACGGGCAATAGTGAAACACTGATAATCGTGGTGGCTGTGAGGTCTTGCAAATAATGTCTAACTAAGTTGGTATTATTGGCATAGCAAAAACTAGCTAACAACACCCATAGGGCATAATAATTGATCGTTCCCATATGAATGGGTAAGTCACCAAAGATGATGAGTGTTGCTCCTAAAAATCCCAAGAAGATTCCTACGAGTTCATTTTTATAAATCTTTTGTTTAAAAAATAGCGCACCCGCTAGTAATGTAAAAATGGGTGTGAGTGTATTAAGCACTCCAGTAATAGCACTAGCCAATTGTGTTTGCGCCTTGGCAAATAAAAAAGCAGGGAAAAAAGACCCTAATAGACCTGAAAGGAATAGTAACTTATAGTGGTGAAGACTTAATTTTTTCATTTGTAGTAGAAACAGTGGAAATAGAAATATAGCTGCAGAAAAAACACGAAGCGCACCTACTTCACTAGACGAAAAAACGGCTAGGCCTCTTTTAATAAGGATAAACGAACTTCCCCATATCAATGAGAGCATGGTAAGAAGTATCCAAGGAGCTCCTCTATTTTTTGATGATGTACCTTTCATCAGGCGATCATAAATTGAGGAGTAAGGCTGTGTGCAATATCCTCTAATAGGTCACATACTTCTAAAAATGTAGCTGCTTCAACCAATCTTGTTCTAAAAGGCTTAAAGTTAGAGAAGCCTCTAAAGTAATTTATATAGTGTCTTCTCATCTCAAAGATGCCAATTTTCTCGCCTTTCCATTGCACAGCGTGCGTGAGATGCTCTTTCACCGTCTTGATACGTTCCTCTAAAGTAGGGGGTGCTAGTAGCTTGCCTGTTTTTAGAAAATGTTTAATCTCTTTAAATATCCAGGGGTAGCCGATGCTTGCTCTTCCAATCATTATGCCATCGATGGCATACTTATTTTTATAGGCCAAGGCTTTTTGTGGTGTATCAATGTCGCCATTCCCAAAGATTGGAATATGGATGTCAGGATGATGCTTTACATCAGCAATATACGCCCAATTAGCTTCTCCTCTATACATTTGCTTCCTCGTTCTACCGTGGATCGTCAGTGCTTGTATACCTGCATCTTGCAATCTTTTCGCTACTTCTACGATTTTGATGGTATTTTCATCCCATCCTAAACGTGTTTTTACAGTAACAGGAATAGAGACTTGCTTCACGATCTCTGCTGTCATGGCTTGCATCTTAGGAAGGTCTAAGAGTATTCCGGCCCCTGCTCCTTTACACGCTACATTTTTTACAGGACAACCGTAGTTGATATCTAGTATTTCTGGATTGGCTGCTTCTGCAATGGCTGCTGCTTCCCGCATGGATTCAATCTTCTCTCCAAAAATTTGAATCCCTATAGGACGCTCATCATTATATATGTCAAGCTTTTGTGTACTTTTTGCTGCCCCACGAATCAACCCTTCTGCTGAGATAAATTCTGTATACATTAAGTCAGCCCCTTGCGCTTTGCATATAGATCTGAAAGGTGGATCACTTACATCTTCCATAGGCGCTAGCAGAAGGGGAAAGTCACCTAATGACCTATTTCCTATTTTAATCATTTTAACACTATTGTTTCTTAATTGATAACGAATACCTACTTATATAAGCGTATTTGCGTTAGCATCTAACCTTAACACTAGAAATTTTTATGTAAATTTACATCAGATATGTCTCAAAATCCTACAGTCATCTCACTATCTGAGCATAGGAATCCTTGGTTGAGTTTGCTTATACTCATTGTAGTTATTTTTTCAGGAGCTTTCGTGGCTGAGTTTTTAGCACTCCTTTTCATGCTTCCCTTTGTCGATATGAATTTCCATGAATTTACACTAAGCTTAGGGAATTGGGAATTCTTACCTTCTGAGAGAGTACCCCTTCTTATCCTGCAGGTGTTTATTTCTGCAGGTGCTTTTATTGCTGCTCCCCTTGTCTACTTTTATTATTTCGAGAAAAAAAACATAAAAACCTTTTTTCAATTGAAAAAGAAGTATGCTTATCCAATACTTCTTACTATTTGCCTGGTCTTCTCTTCTATGATTGTCAATACTGTACTTATTCAATGGAACATGGCTATCAAGCTTCCCGCTTTTTTAGAACATTTTGAAAAATGGGCACAGGCTAAAGAAACTGAATTAAAAAAGATGACTACCTTTCTTACTACTTTCAGTTCACCTATAGAACTTATCTTAGCATTCTTTGCTGTAGCCATTATCCCTGCTATAGGAGAAGAACTGCTTTTTAGAGGAGTTTTACAAAACCTTTTTCATAGGATCACGCAACATATACACCTCGCTATCTTTATGAGTGCCTTTATTTTTAGTGCTATCCATTTTCAATTTTATGGCCTTGTTCCTAGGTTTTTTTTAGGAGTTTTGTTTGGTTATATTTACTGGTGGTCAAAAGATATAGCTTTCCCTATCATAGCTCATTTTTTTAATAATGCTTTTACTCTCACGCTGCTATTCTTCCACCATATAGGATTAATTGAGCAGAATATAGAAGAGGTAGAACCCCCTTTTCTGCCTATCATTTATTTCTTTCTAGTAGTAGGAATCATTTTTAGCTTTATTCTTCAAAGATATTTTACACAACGATACCTTCAAAGTAATACGTTAAAGGTGGAAAAGTAATACTGCACTATAAAAATAATACCTTCTTTTTTTTGAGAAAACTAGTATTTTTACCTATCACCCATCTCCCACGCTTCCAATAGCTTCAACGCTTGTTCCTTATCTTGCCAAAGTTGTTTCTTCAGAGCACTTAAGTCTTCGAATTGGCTTTCTTTTCTTATTTGCGTAATAAACTGAATGGTAAGTTCATGCCCATAAATTTCTTTTTTAAAATCGATGATATAGACTTCTATAGTTCTTAATGTACCTTCTAAGGTAGGTCTTACCCCTATATTAAGCATACCATTATAAGAAGTACCTTCATGCATAACTTTTACTGCGTAAGCACCGTCAGCAGGGATAAGCTTGTGAGCGTTTAGTATTTCAAGGTTAGCGGTGGGGAAACCCATTTGTCTGCCCCTTTGATTGCCTTTGATGACTTTCCCTGTTATTTCATAAGGCCTGTTTAGATAAGCGTTTGCCTTTTTGACTTCTCCTGCTAGTAGGGCCTTTCTAATTTTTGTAGAACTTACCACTACTTCATCAATCTTTTGTGGAGGTACTTCCTCTACAGCAAAGCCATAGTGCACTCCTTCTGTTTTTAGCATTTTTCCTTCTCCCTCTCTATTTCTTCCAAAGCGATGATCATAGCCAATCACGAGTCTTTTTATCCCTAGCTTTTCTATCAGTATTTTTTGAATAAAGTCTATGGAACTTAACTGCGCGAATATTTTTGTAAAAGGTATCTTTAATAAATGATCTACCCCCTGCTGTGCTAAAATAGTAGCCTTCTCTTCAAAGGTTGTCAGTAGCTTGATAGGTTCCGCTTTCTGTAAGGGAAGTACTAATCTTGGGTGGGGCCAAAAGGTAATGAGTACTACTTCTCCTTGTATCTTCTGAGCAATCGCTCTAAGTCTTTGAAATATTTTTTGATGACCTACATGTACCCCATCAAAAATCCCAATAGTGACTACGGCATTAAGAAGTTTTTTGAATTGATCGAGACGCTCGTATATTTTCATAGACTGGTTTTTGTTAAGAAAGTACCTCCTTTAAGCGCCTTTTCAGGGAGGTGTGGTCAAAATTTGTTACTTCGTAAGCATCTTTAAGTTGATAGGCACCGATGCGTGTTCTTTTTAAAGCGGCGAGATAGGCCCCTACGCCAAGCTTCTTACCAAAATCATGGGCTAAGCTTCGGATATACGTACCTTTTCCGCAAGTTACTTTGAATTTAATATGCGGCGTATTCACTGAAGTGATTATAAAAGACTTTATAAAAACCTTTCTTGGTAGTAAGGTTACTTTTTGACTTTGCCGCGCTTTTTTGTAGGCGCGTTCTCCCTTCACTTTGATCGCTGCGTAAGCAGGAGGTACTTGATCAATGTAACCCGTAAAAGTATCGGTCAGTTCAAGAATAGCTTGCTCTGTAATATGGGAGTATGTTGTTTCGCTATCAAAGTCTGTTTCTAGGTCAAAAGAAGGGGTAGTTTTACCAATTATTATTTCCCCCTCGTATACTTTTTCTAAATTTTGGTAATGACTGACTTCTTTTGTTTTTTTTCCTGTACATAGCAATAATAGCCCTGTTGCTAAAGGATCTAATGTACCTGTATGTCCTATTTTTTTAATTTGAAGGGCTCGTTTTAGTTTATTGACCACATCAAAGGAAGTCCACCCCAAAGGTTTATTGACCGGTAGAACAGTGCCTTCCTCGAGATTAACCCTTTCCAGGAGTGTTTGATGGGCTTTTATGGCGTTAGCTGTCATGATGGGGGAGACAAGTTTAGTGTACCTTGCTTTTTCTATTATACATAATAGCAAAAAATTCAATAATAAATCCTGCCATGACTATGATGGGGCCGATAGTAATTCCTAAAATTCCAAAACCATATTCCTCTTTATCTACTGCGATAAGCGTGAAACCTACCACGATTACTAAAACCCCTAGCAATACAAGTTGATAGTTTCTCTTTCCGAAGGGTAAATTTTTTGAATTCTTTTTCATTTTAGTATAGATCATCTAAAGACATGCTTAGATACTTATTAATAGCGCTATAAGTGCTTAAGAGACTAATAAATACGCCTAACAAGATGATTGCTCCTGATAGCATAAAAATCTTGGTGGGCTCTTGTAACTTTATCAACGCCTCAATTTGCAAGTTGGCATAATATAACAACGTTAGCAATAGAATACTTGTTATTGTACCTGCTATTAAACCAAGTAGTACAGACCTAGCTAGAAAAGGCCTTTTAATAAAATTAGCGGTAGCCCCTACGAGCTGCATACTTCTAATCAGAAAACGCTGCGAATAAATTGCCAGCTTGATGGTATTGTAGATAAGTATAGTTACTGCAAATAGTAAAATGATAGAGAACGTTGCTAAAATAATTTTAATTTTAGCCATATTTTTATTAATCGACGCTACAAAGTTTTCTATATAAGTAACTTCAAAAACCTCCTTCATGGTTTCAATTTCCTGTTTAATCTTCTCAAGATGCTCGGTATCTTGGTAGTTCGGATCGATATTTAAAATATAAGCATCTCTCAATGGATTTTCATCTAACACAAACAAAAAATCTTCTCCTGTTTCTTCTATAAATCGTTGTGCTGCTTCTTCTTTGGTCATGAAAGTTATTTGAGCACTACCATTTTTTCTCAGCACAAACTCTTTATTAGCAAGCAGTTGTTTGATTCTACTACGCTCACTTTCTGAAATATTTTTATTTAAATAAATCTGGATTTCTACATTTTCTCTAACAAGCGCTGCTAGCTTCTCCGTATGTAGAATGAGTAAACCAAATAGCCCCATCATAAACAAAGCAAGTGTAATACTAAAAACTAAACTCACAATAGGATAGTTGCCTAGCCTTTTTTTTCTTTTATGTGCATAATGAGCCATGGTGCTTTACTACTCGTCTTTCCTAGCTCTTCGGGTTGATGAAAGTAGTTGCCCTTCCCAAAAATCTACTTTACCAATCTTATGTGTGTTAAGCATACGATGATGTCTAGGTCAACAAGCTTGTATTTACTTCTCTAATTACTGGGGAAAGCATTGTCTTAAAATGTCCGCTTTATCAGTGAAGGGGCCTGTAGAAAGCTTCCCTAATTTTTCTAAAAATCTCCTTTTAAAGCCAATACAGGCCTATAATTTGGGAGAATTCTTTAAGATTCTACAGTCCCTGAAGTTATTACCCTACGCGCTTTCATGAGTCCTTTCAAGCGATAAATATCATAATTTTGAGACCTTTCCAAAATACCTCATGTCTTCTAGTGTTTCTTTTTCGACACTTTTTCAAAAAATGTTAGGTGACTATAAGCACACAAGCAGCTAATATAGGGAAAAGGTAGCATGAGTATATAAGATGAGGGCCATTTTATGCCTCATATACCCCTTATTCCTTAACATGGACTATGCTTCATCACACGCTCTTGCTCTTGTTGAATAAAAGCATGATGAATCTCTCTGAATTAGCCGTTAGGGTCAAAGATGCGCTCACTTCTTTGGAAAACGCTTCCCCTTTGGATTTCGGTACGGCTTTGCTATAGCTGGGTGAATAGTCCCTTGATGGGACCTGGTAAAGCTAGGATAGCTGAGCAAGCTCTCCTTTGCTCAGGCCAGTAGCTTGGGCAATACTAATGTGACACCTTGTTTAATAAGGTTCTTAGCCGTTTCAAGAATACCTTCTTCTCTACCTTTTTCTTTGTCGAGTAGGTCGGGGCCTACGGAAGTCTCCCGTAGGAGGCTTCCTGGGGCCCTTTCCTCTCTAAGAACCGGACGTGACAGTTACCCGTCATCCGGCTCCTTTAGATTAGCGAGGTAGAATTATTTCAATAAAATTGTTTTGTTAAGGAGCCCTTCAGAAGGGATTCAAACAAAGATAAATCAGTAGGCTATTATCGTTGTTATGGGATGGAAAAGTGGATAAAACCAACCTAT
>JAKSDE010000277.1 GCA_022360235.1 Cytophagales bacterium | reverse complement strand
TGCCCGTAAGAATCGTTATTTCCGCAGTGCCCAAGAGTTTGGAGAGCAAATTGCGGAATTTTTTCAGCTCACCCTTGCGGAGCTAATTCCGAAACTTAAAACCCGGATTAATGATAATTTTCAAATTATAAACTTCGTAACTTAACTTAGTTTTAGTATAGACCATCGGAAAGGATGCCAGCGGCCCGGTACAGAGGAGCCCACCTACTCAGCACATCTCATTGGTGAGGAACTTGGTAAACCCAATACCTGAAAGGGTAGTGGGCAGAGGATGCTTTAGGAAGCGAAGGCCATCGGCTCGAAAGGGCACTGGAATACATAACAGGGTGGATAGGGATCTCCCACTTGTCCTACTGGAAACAGGGCTGACTTAAAGCAGGTGATTCGGCGGTACATCGACAAGGAAGAAGACGAATTGTAATGGAAAAGTTAGATGCTTTATGACGGACCAATGTAACATTACCTAACACGCAAGCCTACTGGCACGCTATCAACTGGCGTGCTGCTAACAAGCGAGTGAGTCAACGGAGAGGTCGTATCTATCGTGCCATAGTAGCGGGTGACAAACTCACAGCGTACATGGCAAGGCTACTGCTTGACGAGTTGCTTGAGGCCTATAATTTGATAGAATCTTTTAAGATTCTACAGGCCCTATATCGGAACCCAGAACCCAGAACCCAGAACCCAGAACTCGGAACTAATTGATACAGCCCCCGGCAGTAAGCACATAAAATTTGTATATTTGTAACCTATCCCTATGAAAAGTAAAGTAGCTACATATAAAAAAGTAAAGCAGCTATTCACAAGCTATCTTGACAGCAAATCGCTTCGGAAAACACCTGAACGCTATGCTATTCTTGAAGAGATATATGCCTGGAGTGGACACTTTGATGTAGAGGAACTTTATGGGAATATGAAAGATAAAAACTATAGGGTGAGCCGGGCTACCGTGTACAATACGCTAGATCTATTGCTAGCTTGTGATCTTGTTACGAAACATCGATTTGGAAAAAATGTAGCGCAATATGAAAAGTCTTTTGCGTGTAAGCAACACGATCACTTGATTTGTACCAACTGCCACAAAGTGCTAGAATTTTGTGATCCAAGAATCCAAAACATTCAGAAAACAGTAGGGAATATTTTAAATTTTAATATTTTTCATCATTCTTTAGTGCTATATGGTAGTTGTAACAAAGGGAATTGTGAAAATAGATTTTTAGAAAACCAATAAAAGCTAAGTCAGTAATATAAGACGATCATAGGCAACAAGACGGCGGGCTATTCTTATCCATGAGATGGAGATTAGAAGAAAAAGTATATCCTGCTTCATCTTTTAGCAGACACTTTCAGCAGCACCAGGCCTACTCATTAATTGATATTAGCTAATACCTATATATTTGCCGCTAAATCTTAAACTTATGCCCCTACTACACTATATTATTTGGAATGTGAACCCAACTATTTTTGACATAGGAAGCATTGGTATTAGATGGTATGGCTTACTCTTTGTAACGGGCTTTTTAGTAAGTCAAAAAGTAGGTATGTACATCTTTCAACAAGAAGGTAAGCCAGCACGCGAGGTGGAGACGTTGACCCTATACATCGTACTGGCTACGGTTATTGGAGCACGGCTAGGGCACGTATTATTTTATGATTTTGCTTACTTTTCAAAACATCCGCTTGAAATTTTCTTACCCATATCTTTTGAACCTACGTTCAAGTTTGTAGGTTATCAAGGTCTTGCAAGCCATGGGGCTGCGATAGGTATACTTATAGCTGTTTATCTGTATGCCAACTATGATATTCGTCTTCAACTACTACCTCCCCAATGTAAGATGACTAAAAGCAAAAGAAAGGGACAAAGTTATTTATGGATACTAGATCATATCGTGATTGTAGTAGCTTTAGCAGGCTGTTTCATAAGGCTCGGTAATTTTATGAATGCTGAGATTATTGGTAAACCAACCTATAACGATTACGGCGTTTTATTTGCCAGAGATGTTAGCAGTCAACTCCAAGAAAGCTCAGAAGGTATAGCAAAGGTAGCCGTTTTCAAAAGTGATACTGTGATAGAAAACAAAGAAAACTATCAACCTATTACGCTTGAAATTACTTTTAAAAATGTGGGCTTTGAAGAGGCAGCGGTTAGAAGTTTTTTAGAAGAACACGTTAAATATCTCTTGACTAAAGATAACCTCATCAATGAACATGTGTATGAAGCTATAGAACAACCCCTTCATTATACCTTATCAAAAAATAGAAAAGGTGCTTATATAGCGCGTATTACCACCTTAGGCATTCCTCGTCATCCTGCGCAATTGTATGAATCACTTTCGTCATTTCTGCTATTTCTCTTTTTCTTTTGGTGGTGGAGAAGAAAAAAAGAACATATCAAGGAAGGTGAATTAATAGCATCCTTTTTAATTATTCTCTTTGGTTTACGATTCTTCTATGAGTTTATCAAAGAAAACCAGGTAACTTTTGAAGATAATATTCCGCTCAATATGGGTCAATGGCTAAGTGTTCCGTTAGTGATTGCTGGTATAATTCTTTTACTCTACGTCAGAAAAGCACGCCCCACAAAATGAGCGTGGGTGAGAAAGGCAAAGGGCAAGTTATAAAGAAAGTCAAGGGAATTTACGAGTTATGTAGTATCTTTTCTAAGATGAAGCTAGCTTAGCGAGTGCTGTTGAAGGGGGATAAATTTGGCTTCTTAGTGTCTATATTTATAGAAAACTTGAGCATGAAAATCCTTACGAGCCAGCAAATTCGAGCAGCAGATCAGTATACTATCCAACATGAGCCTATTACCTCGATAGCTCTTATGGAACGTGCTGCTACGCAGTGTTTTGCCTGGATAAAAGCACGTTTTGCCCTTCCTACTTCTTTTACACTTTTTTGTGGTATAGGCAACAATGGAGGGGATGGCTTGGTGATAGCACGACTTCTGCATCAGGCAAGGTATAAAGTAAAGGTTTATGTAGTACATTATACGGAGCAAAGTACAGATGACTTTCGTGTCAATGTACAACGCTTAAAGGAGGTAGGAGTCACGCCTCAAGCTATTCATGAGGGGCAAGCGTTACCCTGCATCGAGGAAGCGTGTATTATCATAGACTGCTTATTCGGCACAGGCCTTCGTCGACCTGTAAAAGGTATAGCAGCGAAGGTAATCAGCGCTATTAATGAACTAAGCTGCCCAGTGATCGCTATTGACCTTCCTTCTGGTTTGTTGGCAGAAGACAATCGTAACAATACAGCTCTCCCTATTATTCAAGCTACCTATACATTAACATTTGAGGCACCCAAGCTTAGTTTTCTCTTAGTTGATTATGCTTCTTTTGTAGGAGAATGGCATCACCTAGCTATTGGGCTACATCCTGACTTCCTAAAAAAAGTGGAAACACCGTATTTCTATTTAACGAAAGACATGATAGCTAACCTTATTCGACCTAGACCTAAGTTTGCGCATAAAGGGCATTTTGGGCATGCGCTTTTAGTGGTCGGTAGCAAAGGTAAGATAGGTGCAGCTGTATTAGCTGCCAAGGCTTGTCTAAGAAGTGGCGCTGGACTCCTAGATATACATATTCCTGCTTGTGGCTATGAAATATTACAGCATACAGTTCCTGAAGCGATGGTAGCAACCGACCCTACAGAGGATTACCTTTCAACCCTTCAAGTGCTTGATAAGTACCAGGCAATAGGTATAGGGCCTGGTATAGGACAACAGGGGGATACTGCGAAGCTGCTTAAAGCATTACTTCAAAATGCCCCGAGGCCACTTGTATTAGATGCAGATGCTTTGAATTTGCTTTCAAAAAATCCTCCTTGTTTATCGCTTGTTCCTAGTCACAGTATCTTGACGCCCCATCCTAAAGAGTTTGAACGATTGTTTGGCGCCTCTGCTAGTGACTATGATCGTCATCTTCAGCTAAAGGAAAAAGCAAGGCAGCATCATATTTTTATTGTGCTTAAAGGAGCACATACCTCAATTGCCTGTCCTGATGGCAAGCTATACTTCAATAGTACGGGCAATCCAGGTATGGCTACTGCAGGCAGTGGTGATGTGTTAACAGGTATGATCACGGGCCTTCTTGCCCAAGGTTATACGCCCAAAGCTGCTTGTCTCATTGGGGTATATCTCCATGGTCGCGCAGGTGACCTAGCAGCATACGCAAACGGACCCATGGCACTTATCGCTTCTGATATTACTGCCCATCTTGGAAAGGCTTGGTTGGAACTTTTAAACTAAATCTAACATGCATGATGGATCGTTGCCTACTTCTTTTTATTTTGCCTAAAAGTCCATGGACCCAGTTACTTATCTTTTAAGCATCAGTGCGTTTTTATTTTGTGTAGGGTTAGCTATTGTAATTACTAAAAAGAATGCCATTCTTCTTCTAATAGGGATTGAACTGATGCTTAATGCAGCTAACCTTAACTTCATTGTATTTAGTAGTTATGATGTAGATGCTGTACAAGGACAATTATTTGTATTATTCATCCTTGTGGTGACGGTTTGTGAGGTAGCGATAGGATTGGCTATTATTCTAAAGATTTATCAGTACTATCAGACGATCGACATAGATCGTATTAAAAGGTTGAAAGAGGAGTAAAACCTAACAAGGTGGTCAAGCTAGTCCAGGGAAGAATCTGCAAGGCCTCCTAAGTGTGGACAGGTTACTACTTCTTTGGTGTCTTTAAAGGCCACCGGTGTTTTGTCATACTGGTAGATTTCTTTCAAAGACTTACTGAGCTTGTCCGTACCTGTATTAACCTGTACATCTTCCATGGTCATCTGGCTGGGGTGTTCATAACCACAAGCATGGGTAATTTGAAGAATCTGCGTATTCAAGGTTTGGATGTAGTTACAAAATCTTTCTGACTTTAGGGTTGGATTCAAGCCTGCCTGCAGCCATTTGTTTTGTGTAGCCACGCCTGCAGGACACTGGTTGGTATGGCAGCGTTGGGCTTGAATGCATCCTATTGCCAGCATGGCCTCTCTCGCTACATTCATGAGGTCTACTCCCATTGCAAAAGCCATCAAGGCACTATAAGGAAACCCCAGCTTGCCTGCACCGATGAATACAGTTCTTTCTGTTAGTTGCTTAGCAGCAAACAACTGATATACATTAGGAAAAGCATAAATAAAAGGTAGGGAGACATAGTTGGCAAAGGCAGGAGGCGCTGCCCCTGTACCTCCCTCTCCGCCATCAATAGTGATAAAGTCAGGCCCTTTGTCTTTTTTCTGCATGAGGGTAGTCAACTCTTCCCACAGCTCAAGCCTACCAACAGCAGATTTGATGCCTACAGGAAGACCTGTAGTAGCAGCAATTTTCTCGATAAAGTCAATCATCTCAGCTACATTCCCAAAGGCAGTATGACCAGGTGGCGAAAATACGTCTTTTCCCCTAGGAACTTGCCTTACGGCCGCGATTTCTTTACTAATCTTGGCTGCGGGTAGAATTCCTCCTTCTCCAGGCTTAGCTCCTTGAGAAAGCTTAATTTCAATCGCTCTTATAAATGGATACTTCTCTACTAGTTCAACTAACTTACGCAGGACGAAATTACCTTTATCGTCTCTCACACCAAAATAACCTGTTCCAATTTGTAAAACTATATCAGCACCATGGGTATGGTAAGGAGAAAGGCTTCCTTCACCGGTATTATGATAACACCCTGCTTTTAAGGCACCTTTGTTTAAAGCAGTGATAGCATTGGCTGATAGCGACCCAAAACTCATGGCTGATATATTCACAATTGAGTAGGGCCTGAAAGGTCGCTTTCTTTGATGGTACTGTCCTATTACTTTCGCACAAGGTATAACACTTTTTTCTATGTAATGAAAGTGCCCTTCGGGCGGCCGATAGGGAAATAAACTAGGTTTAATGAAAGTGTAGTTCAGACTCAACTGATCATGGTCACTTCCAAATCCCTGAAAATTATTTTCCTTTTTAGAGGAGGCATATACCCACGAACGCTGGTTTCTGTTGAAGGGTAGCTCTTCCCGATTGCTAGCTACAATATATTGTCTTAGTTCTGGTCCAATTTGTTCTAAGAAGTATCTTAGGTGGCCAATGACAGGAAAGTTATGGCTTATAGCATGTTTCTTATTAAGAAATATATCTCGAATGCCAACCAGAAGGATGAATACAATAACATATCCCCACCACGGTAGGGTAAGAAAGAAATGAAGGAGTTTGTCCATATTATCAAGTGTTTTTGAGCTACATTGACAATATAGGGTGCCTCCCGCACTACAGCTTTGTACGCCTTGCTTACTTTAGTTGCTTTACAACGCCTTTAAAAGCTTCCGCATCGTTCATTGCAAGGTCTGCCAAAACCTTTCTATTAAGTTCAATGTTTCTCTCCTTAATTTTACACATTAACTGGGAATAAGTCAAGCCTTCTTCTCTAGCAGCAGCATTGATTCGTTGAATCCATAGCTCTCTAAACTTTCTTTTTTTAACTTTCCGGTCTCTATAAGCATATTGTAAACCCTTCTCAACGGCGTTCTTCGCTACTGTCCATACATTTTTTCTGCTTCCCCAGTAGCCTTTGGCTAGCTGCAAAATTCTTTTTCTACGTGCTTTCGCAGCAACTATGTTATTAGCTTTTGGCATTTTTTATTCACTTTTTGACCTAGTAAAAAAGACGCTACTCAAACATGCAACATTTTACGTATTCTTGGCTTATCTGCTTCATGGACGAGTGTCATATGTGTAAGTCTTCTTTTCTGTTTTGTTTCTTTTTTGTCTAAATTATGCCTTTTGAAAGCATGCTTTCGCTTAATCTTTCCTGTGTCTTTTTGTTTAAATCTTTTTTTAGCACCTGAATGGGTTTTGACTTTTGGCATTTTTATCTGTTTTGATCTTAGCTAAGTACCTTAGTAGCTAAATGTGCTTTCACTCTTTAGTTAGCATGAATAACCTCTTTTTAGGGGTCTGCAAGGGATGTATGTAGCATCGAACTTACCTCAACGAAAACACTTTCAGCCCACTTTATTTATTAATACGCTTGGGCAATACTGTCAATATCATTCGCTTCCCTTCCATCTTGGGTAACTGCTCTATTTTCCCATATGCTTCTAAGGCCTGTGCAAACTTTAGTAGCAACAGTTTTCCTCTTTCTTTAAATACGATAGCTCTTCCTACAAACTGTACATATACTTTTACTTTGGCCCCGTCTTTCAGAAATTTGATCGCATGATTTAGCTTAAAGTTAAAATCATGATCATCGGTATTAGGTCCAAAGCGAATCTCTTTTACCACTGTTTTATGGACCTTTGCCTTCAGCGCCTTTTGTCTTTTTTTGTACTCGTATTTAAATTTAGCGTAATCGACTACCTTGCATACAGGTGGATCCGCTTTAGGCGAAACTTCTACTAAATCTAGCGCTTGCGCTTCAGCAATCTGTAAGGCTTCTTGCAGTGGATAAATATCCGTCTTAACATTTTCTCCCACAAGTCTTACTGTCGAAGCAGTAATCCCTCTGTTTACCTTATAATAAGGTTCTCCCGCCTTCCTACGGAATACTTGTCTTCTTGGTTTGTTGATTTGGTTTACTTTTATGAAACTTTAAAATTAAAGATACAAATATGAGGGTAATTTTTGAGAATCAAAAACAACCTTATACTTCAATTCTTATAATAAGTCACTGTTTTTTTATTGTTTCCTATGGACGCTCTGATACTGTTCTCCAAAGTATACCCACAGAGAAAAATGTTCAAAAGTTACGTAAAACTGGACTCATAAAACAAAATCTTCCTGGTGTTGATTAGAACGTTAGGAGGTACGCTACACAACCTATAGGAAACGCCAAGTCAATAAGGTCTGTAGAAAACGAGGCAGGAATTGCTTCCATTTAGTCATTGTTTACCGCTTATAGTCAAATACGGTACTCACAGAGTATATCGAGCAACTTTATTTTAACTTTTTACCATTGCGTACTACCAAATTTGTTTAGCTTTGCTATATTTGCGTCACAAAGGGGTTCTTAGCTCAGTTGGTTCAGAGCACCTGCCTTACAAGCAGGGGGTCGCAGGTTCGAATCCTGCAGGACCCACAAACTTGATAAGCCCATATGTTAACTAGTCGACCCTTCATAACGCTCGATTGTTCTATTTTTTTAGTTCCTAGTTGTGTGTCCAGCAAAGGCTGGTATTTTCAGCAGGAGATAGACCTGCCAGGTTAAAAGTCCAAAACCTGTAGCTTGGGTAGCAGCATGGCCAGAAATCAAGAGGTTGAAGCCTACCGACAAACTCACCTCAGGGTGAGGCGAAGTATTAGGTCGTAGGGAAAACGAACACATAGGGGGCCTCGAAAACGCTAACCTCGAAGGTCGAGCCCGCGGCTCAGGGGTGAGTGTGTCACGAAGTAGGGAACGAAAACGTTCTTTGCCTGCTGTAAATGAGATGGCGGTGGGCCCGCCGTAAGCGCTTTATAGCAAGAGCTTACAAACTGCCTAGCTGGTGCTGGGGTAAAGAGCCAGGGTGCTGAGCGTGCTAGCAAAAGGCATACAAGATAGGTCAGGTGGGGTCG
>JAKSDE010000152.1 GCA_022360235.1 Cytophagales bacterium | reverse complement strand
TTTTTGAAATCTCTTCGTATTTCACGGGTATCATTATTGGCTGCAGCCACCACTAGGTGTACATGATTACTCATGATGCACCCGCTGTAAATCTGTAATCCTTTGTATTTTGACAATACCTCAGACTTTCCAATAGAATAGCTCGGTATCTCTTGTTGGTAAATACATCACTCAACTAGGGCAAAAGTCACAAAATGAATGCCTTCCTTGTCGCTAATTTTATAACCTCCTGCTGCCATGAACTATCACTGATGGCTATACAAAGTAGGGCTATGAGTGTCTTGAGTTGCCAACTCAGGACAGCTATATCGTTGCTCACGGACAAACTACGGATAGCTGAGCATGCTATTTTTTGCAAGGTTTTATAGTGCAATAAAAGCTTTTCTTGCCAATATAGCTACGCTATACATGAGTTTTTGTGAGATAAAACGTTCATCTAAGTGTAAAAACACCGTATTGAATACTTGTTAAGGGGCGACTAGTTAATCATCACGATTTCACCTTTTACGATGGTAGTGGCTTTCGACTTCAACTCAGCACTAGTACCCCCTACTAACGCAGTTTTCATTTTGGCATTTACTTGAACATTACCTCCTTCAATATTCATCTTGTTATCTGCCTTGAGATCTGTATTTTTTCCTGCTGATAGCTGAATAGCACCTTGTGCTTTAATAGTGATATCCTTTGTACTTTCCAGTTCGATACCCTTCTCTCCTAAGCGAATTTTGTTAGTTTGGTCATCTATCATTTCAATCGTATTGGCTTTATCAGAGATGCTGATGCTACGGCTGCCTGGGGTTTTTAATGTGATTTCCTTGTCTTTATCTTCAAAAATGAGTTCTAGCTTGCTTTTGGTTACAAATACTTTTTGGAGGTTCTCGTCACTAGCTTCGACAGGTGTATTGTGCTTTTTGCTATATAAGGAGCCCACCACTACAGGAAAGCGTGGATCATCGTTGATAAAGCCCACTACTACCTCATCGTTAATTTCGGGCATAAAAAAAGCCCCTACCCCTTTAGAAGCATAAAAAGAGGCAATTCTGCACCATATACCTTCATCATTTTTATGGATCATGGGAAGGTATACAAAAATTCTATAGGTTTTCTGCGGATCCTTCTCAAGCTTCTTGACAGTACCTATCTGTAAGCCATGGACAGGGGCAAGCATTCCCGCAGCCGGTAAGCCAATAATATCGTCATACTGCCGCATGTATCGCTGGTTATAGTGTCCTAGCTTTAACTCGGTTGTCCAATTCCCTTCGCTTATCTCATGTCGGATACCACTCACATAGGCTTTCCCCTTGAAATGGTTGGTCTTTCCTTTGATTTCAATGACTTGATTGAGCTTTATAGCGGCTAACCCTTGTATCTTGATCTTACCTCGAATTTTGGAAAGCCTACTTTGTTTTAATAAGCTTTCGGCCAATGTTTCTATTTCTCGTTCTTCAAGTTCACCTCCATGATAGAAGGTCCTGCTCTCCTGCTGATTGGCACTCGCTAATGCATTATATTTCGTATCTCCAAAAGACAGTTCGCCAGGTTCTGTTGCTTTAAGCAGTTGGCTTTTTTGTTCATTAGGGCTCCACACATTCCCTTCGGCTCCTTGCCACTGATCTCTTACATCCATCTCCATCTCAAACGCATACATATTTTGTCCATAAGTAAGGGAAAGCTGGGGAGATTGTTTCAGATTGGGTGCTTCCACATGAATGGTGCTATCATCTACTGTAATCACTTGCCCATTGGCTTCTGCTCTCACATTCAAAAAGTCCCAATCTGTCATCTCTTGCTGTAGTAACTTCTCATGTTTAATGGTTGTTGAAGCTATTTTTTTGGTTAGTCCTTTGTAATTACCAAGGATTTCTTGAAAAACATCGCTGTCTTTTACATGCTCAAAGCTTCTATTTTTGGGCACTAACGTAGCTCGATAAACAATATCTCTACAAGCTACTATTAAAAGTGGAGTACGCTCATTCTTAGCGCGTACTTCTTGCTTTACGATGATACCTTCAAATATTTTTTCTTCCTTATTGTGATAGCCTGCTAGGATTTCTATGGAGGCGCCTAACTTAAAATCATTGCTATTAATGATGGAAAAGCTTTCTTGGGCAGGAGCTCCGTCAGTGAGTGTGATTTTTGCAGAGGGAATTTTGTTAATGGTTTTGTCAACAACAATAGAAATTACAGGGTATAAAGCACTTACCTTTTTGCCGTCTACTTTAATGATAAAAGTAACTAAGCCTGTTTGCTGGGGTAGCTTCGTAGACATTGCTGCTTTATTTTGCCACGGGAGGAATATATAGTTGTGTTCCTGGCTTTAATTTACGTATATTATTCAGGTTATTAGCATGGGCAACTAGGTAGGTATACTTAACATCTCCCAAGATTTTAAGCGCTATAGCAGGTAAAGTATCTCCTTCTTTTACTTCATATCTATGGGTTACATCCGGCGATTGTCGATTCTCTCTGGAGGAACGCACACTTTCTTCTACATGCTCAACGATTACTACCTCTGCCTGGGCTCTTATAGGAGCGCCATTAGCCTGAAACATCGTATAGCTCAGCGCTAAATTAGTAAGTTTTCCTTGAAAGTCTATGGTTCCCCAAATTACTCTGAGGTAATAAGGCTCATGTATACTTCCTTGGAAATTATAGATAACTTCTTTAAGTTGATTGACTTGCTTTTCAACATCTTTTTCTGCGTCAGGAAAGATTCCTGTGCCATCAAAAAGAAGACTAAAAGTGAGTACCCTAGGGAGAGAAGCTTTGTATTTTAATGCTGTGCCGGAAACGCCTAGCCCTTGTGCGGTATGGTAATCTACACCACTTGTAATTTTTAGGTTTTCAGGATTGATAGCAGCTGTAAATTCTCCCTGCTGGGAAGAAAACTTTTCGTCTTTGTAGGCTTTTATTGTTAGCTTGTTTATCTTTCTACGCATACCCTACTTTATTTAGCTAGCTTATTGCTTGATTAGCAGGTTTGTTATTATCAATGAGCTTATATGCAAAAACAAAAGCCTTTGCATAGCTTACGAGGGGAGTATACTCAGAAGCACTTCCCCTTATTTCACTCAACCCAAGGCCTTATAAGTAGGCGGTTTACTCTATTAAGTTACTCCATTAAACTTTAAGCGCCAAACCATCTATAGTAATTCATGTTGAATTAAGGATTTTTAAGTTTC
>JAKSDE010000153.1 GCA_022360235.1 Cytophagales bacterium | reverse complement strand
TAGCTGGTCTTCTAATCGGCCTTTCTCATCTTGAGCTGCTGATAACCGGTCTGCTAATTGGGCGTTCTCTGTTACTTGTTGGTTGAGCTCTTCTACCTCTTGCTCTTTACCCCTTAAAGCGGCTTGAGAGTTAGCTAACTGGTCTGCTAATTGAGCGTTCTCTGTTACTTGTTGGCTGAGGCCTACTACCTCTTCCTCTTTATCCCTTAAAGCGGCTTGAGCTTTTTGGCGGGCTTCCTCTAGTTTTTGGAGCTCTTTAGCTACTTGGCTTGCTGATGCTTCAGCTGCTGATAACCGTTGTGCGAGGGCTTCTAACTTTTGCCCTTTATCCCTTAAAGCTGCTTCAACTGACGCTAACTGTTGTTCAAGGGCTGTTTTCTCTTCTGCTACTTGCTGTTTGAGATTTTCAAACTCAGCTGCTTTCTCTGTTACTTGTTGTTTGAGGGCTACTACCTCTTGCTCTTTACCCCTTAAAGTTGCTTGAGATTCTTCAGCTTTTTGGTTGGCTGCGTTGAGTTGTTTTTGGAGCTCTGCAGCTGCTTCGGTTGCTGCTGCTAACTGGTCTGCTAATTTCCCTTTCTCAGCTTCAGCTGCTGCTTTCTGTTTTGCTAACTCTCGTGCG
The DNA here is from genome assembly GCA_022360235.1 of Cytophagales bacterium. Lineage (GTDB taxonomy): Bacteria > Bacteroidota > Bacteroidia > Cytophagales > Amoebophilaceae > JAKSDE01. Next base: position 15,666 of record JAKSDE010000153.1, on the reverse strand, counting down.
AGGTCTGCTACCTCTTGCTCTTTACCCCTTAAAGTTGCTTGAGATTCTTCAGCTTTTTGGTTGGCTGCGTTGAGTTGTTTTTGGAGCTCTGCAACTTTCTGGTTTGATGATGCTTGAGCTTCTGCTAACTGTTTTTCTAATCGGCCTTTCTCATCTTTAGCTTCTACTAACTGGTCTTTGAGACCTGCTACCTTTTGTCCTTCACCCTTTAAAGCTTCTTGAGCTTTTTGGCGGGCTTCCTCTAGTTTTTGGAGCTCTTTAGCTACTTGGCTTGCTGATGCTTGAGCTGACGCTAACTCTCGTTCGAGTTCTTCTACCTTTTGCTCTTTACCCCCCCCTGTGGAGAAATTTTGTGTTTCATTCGCATAGAACACTGTGTTTCCCTGTTTTACCCAGAAGTATACACAATATTCCGTAGCTGGGATTAGCTCCTCTACATTCCAAATAGGTATAACTATATCCTTTTCTGTTTGAACTTTATTAATAGTAAGCACCCCATGATAGTAATAAACATCAGAATTATCTGGAATATTATTAAAACCTTCCCTAAGCATAGGAAGTGTTGTAGGAAGCTCTCCCTTCTTGTCTTTCCTAAACAAAAATCCTACATCAACTGGTCCATCGTTTCCGTTGGCTAGGATCTTTCCCTTCAATAGTTGAATCTTCCCGACATCATCTACTCCTGTGAATTGTAGTTCTAAAGGTTTTGGCTCGTACAGGGTTGTAACTCTCTCCCGACATCCTGTACCTAAGACTAATAAAAATAAGAATAAAAGTGATCTTTTCATTATTAATAATTTTAAATAAAAATAATTATAAAACTTTGCTATTAAATTAAATAGCATTAAGTATATATAATATAATTTATTTTCTAGGATAGATATTAATATTCCTATTTATTATCTTACGTACAGCACTTATAAAAGTTTCGTTGTCCCATATTTAGTAGCACAAAAGAGGGGGTTGAAATTGACGAGCTAAAAAAGAAAGCAGGTAGCAAACTTACCGCTGAGATAGGCTGCTATGACAAGGAAGAAAAGCTTTAGAGGAGCAAGGCTAGATGAACCAGATTTTTTAATTTTGTAGTTTCTGCTCCCTTCATCCGTAAAACCAGTTATTTTTATGCAGCGAGACACGGTAGTATTCAACTTAATAGCAAGAGAAAATCAACGCCAAGAAAGAGGACTGGAGTTGATAGCTTCTGAAAACTTTACTTCTAAACAGGTGCTGGAAGCCATGGGGAGTGTGCTTACCAACAAATATGCTGAAGGGCTACCAGGCAAAAGGTACTATGGAGGCTGTGAAGTGGTAGATGCTATTGAAACATTAGCCATTGAGCGGGCTAAACAACTGTTTAATGCAACGTGGGCGAATGTACAACCTCATTCAGGAGCACAGGCCAATGCGGCTGTGATGCTCGCTGTGTTAAAGCCAGGCGATAAAATTCTAGGCTTTGATCTATCCCATGGAGGGCACCTTACCCATGGATCGTCCGTAAATTTCTCTGGAAAGTTGTACCAGACTTCCTTTTATCGGGTCAATAAAGAAACAGGACGCATTGATTGGAATGAAGTAGAAAAAATAGCCCACAAAGAAAAACCTAAACTTATCATTGGTGGAGCCTCGGCCTATAGTCGCGACTGGGATTATAAACGACTCAGAGCTATTGCTGATAGCGTAGGAGCATGGTTAATGGCAGATATCGCACATCCTGCTGGGCTGATTGCCCGAGGTTTATTGAATGATCCACTACCCCACTGTCATTTTGTGACGACTACGACGCACAAAACACTTCGTGGCCCTCGCGGTGGCATGATCTTGATGGGCGAAGATTTTGACAATCCCTGGGGAGTTAAAACGCCTCAAGGATCACGAAAGAGAATGTCTGCTATCTTAGATGGGGGTGTCTTTCCTGGCACCCAGGGAGGACCGCTAGAACATATCATCGCAGCGAAAGCGGTAGCTTTTCAGGAAGCACTTAGCGAAGCGTATTTCGCGTACGTCGTACAAGTACAGAAGAATGCACGCCAGATGGCCCAAGCCTTTATGGATAGTGGTTACAAAGTAGTAGCTGACGGTACCGACAACCATCTTATATTGATTGATCTAAGAAATAAACACCTAACAGGAAAATTGGCAGAAGATACCCTCATCAAAGCAGACATTACTATCAACAAAAATATGGTGCCGTTTGATGACAAGTCACCCTTCGTAACCTCAGGTATACGCCTTGGCACAGCCGCTGTCACTACACGGGGTATGAAAGAAAGCGATATGGTAAAAATCGTTGACCTCATCGATCGAGTTTTGATGAATCATGATGAAGAGAAAGTTATCAAAGCAGTAAAGCAAGAAGTAAACACATGGATGGAAAATTTTCCTTTGTATGTTGCAGAGCAGCCGTAGTGATGCTTGCAGCCTAGGTCATTTTCACGTAGATTCAACTTTTTTATTGACATTTTTAGAAAATCATCTACAAAGCAGTATATTGCGTAACAAGTTCTACCCCTCATTGATGAACAAGGTCTTTTAACGCTAACTTAGCTCTTTCTTTTGATAGAACATGTTTATCTCCCCTTATCTTGTTGGCTTGCGTTACTTACACAAAGAGGGGGATAGGCTTCCACAGTGTAAGTTAATCCAATACGTTAAAGACAAAAGCTATCCATTGTGCCTAGTCGTGACGAAAAGCAAATGCCCTTTCTAGAACACCTGGAAGAACTCCGGTGGCGTATCATTCGTTCTTTAGTCGCTATTTTTGTTTTTGCTATTATTGCTTTTTTATCGAAGGAATTTGTTTTTCATACCATTATCTTGGGGCCATCGCGACCTGACTTCTGGACGTATCGGATGCTTTGCAAGCTGGGGGAATGCGTCAATGCACCTGCTCTATGTATCGAGCACTTACCTTTTACCCTCCAAAGTAGGCAAATGACAGGTCAGTTTACGATGCACCTTACTTCCTCACTAGTGTTAGGCTTGATAGGCGCTTTCCCGTATGCCTTCTGGGAGCTATGGCAATTTATCAAGCCTGGGCTATATGCTAGGGAGAGAAGTGCAGTCCATGGCACGACCTTTGTTGTAAGTTGCTTATTTCTACTGGGTGTTCTTTTTGGTTACTATATCATTGTTCCCTTGGCTATCAACTTTCTGGCTAGCTATCAACTTGATCCTCGTATTTTAAATGAGTTTGATATTATTTCTTATGTATCTACCCTTGCTACTTTAGTGTTAGCTTGTGCTTTCATGTTTCAACTTCCTATGGCTGTCTATTTTTTAGCAAAGGTGGGCATTGCGAAGCCCTCGCTTATGCGTACTTACCGAAGACATGCTATTATAGTTATATTCACTTTATCGGCCATTATAACGCCGCCCGATGTCATGAGTCAGTTGCTTATTGCTATCCCCTTGGTTTTGCTTTATGAGTTCAGTATTTTTATAGCACAATTTGTAATTAATAGAGAAAAGCGTATCTAGCGTATGACTATCAAGATTGCGGTGGGAGGAGATCATGTAGGGTTTTATTTGAAAGAAAAACTGATCAAGAAATTGCAAGCGCAGGAGTTTGTAATAAAAGATTTTGGTACTTTCTCTGATACGTCTGTTGACTATCCTGACTTTGTCCATCCTGTCGCTGAAGCAGTGCGTAAGAATGAGTATAACTATGGCATCTTAGCCTGTGGAAGTGGCAATGGAGTAGCCATGGCAGCGAATAAACATCATGATATTCGCGCAGCACTTTGCTGGAATGAGGAACTAGCTACTTTAGCACGCCAACACAATAACGCTAATATTTTGTGCCTACCGGCTCGCTTTGTAGCTTACAAACTAGCAGAAAAAATGGTAGCAATATTTTTAAATACCACTTTTCTAGGTGAACGGCATACGAAAAGGGTCGCAAAGATTAACTGCTAAGTATGTGTGCAGCTAGACCAGGTAAAATCTACCTCATTCCCCTCCCTATCGCAGCAAACACACAAGGTGAAGTGATACCTGCTTATGTAAAGACAATTATCCAAGGACTAGACTATTTTTTAGCAGAAAATATACGTACAGCTAGAAGATATCTCCGAACACTAGGTCATCCCCAACCTATCGCTCAACTGAAATTTGTCTGTTTAGATAAGCATACGCAAGCATCCCAAGTAGTAACGTATCTCCAACCCATTTTTCAAGGGATAGATGGGGGTATACTAACAGAGTCAGGCTGCCCTGGCATTGCTGATCCAGGTGCACTAGCTGTGCAATACGCCCATCAACATCACATTGAAGTGATTCCCTTAGTAGGCCCCTCTGCTATCTTATTGGCGCTCATGGCTGCTGGTTTTAATGGCCAGTCCTTTGCTTTCCATGGTTACCTTCCTGTTAACAAGGAGGAGAGAAAGCAGGTGATTAAAAAGCTGGAAAATACAGCTTGGCGACTAAAACAAACGCAAATCTTTATTGAAACGCCTTATCGAAATCAAACACTTTTAGAAGTGCTGCTAAGCATATGCCAGCCGCACACCTTACTATGTATAGGCAAAAATATGACGAGTAAAGATGGATGGGTTAAGACGAAGCCTATTCAGGAATGGCAAAGAAATAAGCCTAATCTGTATAAACTGCCCGCTGTTTTTTTATTGTATGGAACGGTATGATTAAATTTAGTTTTGCTACTTTGAGATAAGAACAAGGGATTTCTTGCAAAAAACGCTTTCATTTAGTCCGACAAAACCATAAAACCTTCTATGCAAAGAAGAGAACGCTATAAGGCTTTCCTAGCACATTTTACCCAGCATCAGCCTGAACCTGAAACTGAGTTGCTGTATGACAACCCTTTTCAACTACTCATTGCTGTAATGCTGAGTGCACAATGTACAGACAAACGGGTAAATAAGGTGACCCCTACGCTATTTGAGGCTTTTCCTACGCCCCAACATTTAGCATCTAGCGATTTTGAGGAGGTATTCCCCTATATTAAAAGTGTCTCTTACCCCAATAATAAAACGAAACACCTTATTAATATGGCTAAAATGCTTGTGGAAGATTTTGATGGAAGGCTTCCCAATCAGGTAGCAGACTTGCAGAAGCTTCCTGGTGTAGGAAGAAAAACGGCACATGTGCTTGCTTCTGTACTTTATAATCACCCTACCATGGCAGTAGATACCCATGTATTTAGAGTTGCTAAACGACTAGGCCTGGTAAATCAACATGCTAATACTCCCCTTGCTGTGGAACAACAGTTGGTCAAATACCTTCCTAAAAAGTATATTCCTAAAGCTCACCATTGGTTAATTTTACATGGCAGATATATTTGCATCGCGCGCAAACCCAAGTGTGAAGTTTGTCCACTTACTTCTTTTTGCCGCTACTTTGAAAAAAATAAGCAGTAGAGAGAATTATTCAGAGGGTACGCACTAAAATAGTTGCCTAGGCTTACAAAATCCTTTAGATTTGAGCCCCTATTTAGATAGCTAGACAAAAGTTAAAGAAACCTCTCCGCCTAAAGTGTGTTATTTATTTAAGATAGATAAGTTGAGTGGAATGAAAAAAGTTATGCTATTGCTATGCTGGCTTATAACCATTACCTCTTGTGCAATGAGCCTTCAGGCTAAAAAATCAAAGCAGAAAACCTATAGCGAAGACCTTTCGTCTCATAGAATGAAATTTGAAAATACGAAAGAAACAGCTACGCCATCGACTACTGAAAAAAAAAAGGGGAAAAGACCGAATCAAGTTAATTCTAACTATGCTATTACTTCGCAACTTGATGCTTTGTTAGACAGTATACAGCTAAAAAATAAGCAAGTTGAGTATATTCAAGGCTATACCATTCAAGTGTATGCAGGAAGTAGCAGAACGATGGCATTAGCGGCCAAGAACAAACTGTATACACACTATCCTTCTGCCAGACCTGAAATGTACTATGAACGGCCTAATTATCTAGTAAGGTGGGGAAGGTTTTTGGATAAACTAGAAGCTTATAGCATGTATGCTGAGATTAAAAAGTTGCTACCTAATGCTATTATTAGGCCGGCTTATTTTCCTAATGAACCCAATAGTATAAACAATGAACAACGCAATCAAGGATACAATCAAGAAGCTTGCGAGCAATAATGGCCAAACAGTTATTAACATAAGAAGGTATTTACATGCTCACCCAGAGCTTTCTTTTCAGGAGCTTAATACCGCAAAGTTTGTAGCAAAAACGCTCAGAAGTTTCAACATTGATGTACAAGAAGGAATTGCGGAAACAGGCTTAACTGCATTGATTAAAGGGAAAAATCCTGAAAAAAAGGTAGTTGCCCTGAGAGCAGATATGGATGCGCTACCCATTCAAGAAACGAAAGAGACACCTTATAAATCTAAAATAGCAGGCGTGATGCATGCTTGTGGCCATGATGCACACACGGCTTCACTCATCGGTACAGCTAAAATCCTTCATGCATTAAAAGATCAATTTGAGGGAACGATCAAACTTATTTTTCAACCCGGCGAAGAAAAAAGTCCAGGAGGAGCTTCATTAATGATTCAAGAAGGGGTGCTAGAAAATCCCAAACCTATCAGCATTTTGGGCCAACACGTGACCTCTTTCTTACCTACAGGTAAAGTTACCTTCGTAAAAGGGAGGTGCCTGGCAAGTTCAGATGAAATTTATGTGACTGTGAAGGGAAAAGGTGGGCATGCTGCTTCTCCTCACCTGACTATTGATCCTATCGTAATAGCCTCGCATATCATTGTAGCCCTACAACAAATAACAAGTAGAAATCGTAGCCCTATCATACCTTCTGTACTTTCTTTTGGCAAAATAATAAGCCAAGGCGCTAGCAACATCATTCCAGATGAAGTAAAAATTGTAGGTACTTTTCGAACCATGGATGAGCCATGGCGTAAAGAAGCGCAGCAAAAGATGAAGCACATGGCCCAAGGTATAGCCAAAGCAATGGGAGGAGACTGTACGTTTATAGTTAACAAGGGGTATCCGCATTTAGAAAATCATCTAGCCCTAACCCAGCGGGCCAAGCAAGCGGCGATAGCGTTCTTAGGAAAAGAAAATGTGGTTGAACTGCCTATCTCGATGGGAACGGAAGATTTTGCTTATTATGCGCAAAAAATAGAGGCTTGCTTTTATAGATTAGGTACGCGTAATGAAGCCAAAGGTATTACCTCGTATGCACATACTTCTACTTTTGATATCGATGAAGATGCATTAGTACTAGGGAGCAGCTTAATGGCTTGGCTGGCTTTAAACGAACGAGTTACCCCTTCATAACGCTCGATGGTGCTATTTTTTTAGTTCTGAGTTTCGAGTTTTAGGTGGATTGTATTGAACTGAGACTGTTGCAAAACTAGGTTACATCCCCTCTTTATAGGCTTTGCAGCAGTCTAGAACCGTATCAACCCCCTTGGCTACTACAGGGAAGATAGCTGGTGAGAGATGGGGTTGCTCAAATCTGCCTAACCTAAAGGAGCCTCAGCCACCTTATGTGTTTTGAAAGCAACATCAGAACTCAGAACTCGAAAACTAAGAACCTGGAACTCAGAACTCAGATTAGTTTTGTCATGTTGCTATATCTCAACATTATGATTTAGTATGGTATTCAAGCCTATTAATACGAGTTCTGCGACAATCAACGCAGGTATTTTAAGCTTATTTTTAAAGAGGTTTGCATCACCTCCGCAGACGATCACCTGTAGGTTTTGATAACGTTTGCTATACTTGCTGGCTATTTCTTCTATCTCAGCAAGTGTGCCGCAGAACACACCACTTTGAATAGATGCTTGGGTACTTCTGCCTAGAAGGGGCGTCTCAGGATTGATTTCTACCAACGGTAACCATGCTGTATGGTAGTACAGAGATTTTAAACGGAGCGATAAGCCGGGAGAAATTCCCCCTCCCTGATAATTAGCTGCTGCATCGATAAAATCATAGGTAATGCATGTGCCCATGTCGATCGCTAAACAATTTTTGCCAGGTGCTAATTGGTAGGCTCCCACAGCAGCAGCTATTCTATCTACTCCTAGTGTTTCAGGAGTTTGGTATTGAAGCTGGATGGGCATCGGGGTTTGGTAGGTTAATTCAATAGCGTGAATCTCTTTATTGAGTTGTGTAAGAATATCTTTTGTGTTGTGATTAACACTACTGACCAACAAATGGGAGGGCTTTTCTTGGTTGATAAAATGCACTAGCTCCTCTTGGGTTAGCTTATCTTGATGATCAACCAAATGTGTCCTCTCAAAAATACCAACCTTGGCATAGGTGTTGCCTAAATCGACTACAAAGTTCATAATGGTATTAAAGTTACTACTAGTTAGCCCTACAAAGATGGAATGAAGTCTGAGAAATGAAAAAATAAATGCTATTATTTCTTTCTTAGAAAACTTCGTTTTTCGGTTCGTCGGCCCTTAACAAGTATTCAATACGGTGTTTTACACTTAAAAGACTAGCTTAGCTCACCAAAACTCATGTATAGCGTAGCAATATTGGCAAGAAAAACCTTGATGGTACTACAAAACCTTGCCAAAAAATAGATAGATCCGCCTTTGAAAAATGCTTAAAATTCTAAGCGAAGTGCGGCCAAAAATTGGCGTGTTTGATAAATCAGGAAGTTTAGAAGGCAACACAATGTGGGCCATTACAGCGTGGGGTTCTACCTTGTTTTACCCCCTGTCACTTTTGAGAGAAGGACCTAAAACTCGGAACTCGGAACTCAGAACTCAGAACTCAGAACTCAGAACTCAGAACTCGGAACTCAGAACTCAGAACTCGGAAGCAGTTCATTGCTTCATCATATATTCATAACTCCTATACCTTGACTCGGCAATTTCCCCTTGTTTGCGAGCTTTGATGACAGCACAGGCGGGCTCATGCGTATGGGTACAATTATAAAACTTACATGCTTGCAATCGGCTCTTCATTTCTGGGAAGTAGTGGCTCAGCTTTTCTTTTTCTATTTCGTGAGGTACTAACGCTTTAATACCTGGGGTATCCATGAGGAAAGTATGTGGAGCTATTTCAAACATGGCTGCATAAGTGGTAGTGTGTGTACCCTTTTGATGCAATCTGGATAAATTCCTCACCTTTTGGTTGATTGCAGGAGCAATAACATTGACTAACGTTGATTTTCCTACGCCTGAAGGACCGGATAGCAGCGAAGTTTTATTGGCTAATAAGTCGATGAGTGGGGCTATATTTTTATTTTTTAGGGCTGACACAGCTAACGTCGGATAACCAATGGCTTCATACAGCTTTCTAATAGCTTTTAGTTCATTTTGCTGCATTATATCTAAGCGGTCTACCTTATTAAATAGGAGGGTAGCGGGGATGCTCCATGATTCAGCTGTTACTAAAAATCGATCAATCATGCCCAGTGTAGTACGAGGTGCCGCAAGAGTAGCCACAAGGAGTACTTGATCGATATTGGCAGCGATGATTTGACTATAATTTTTTCGACGGGGCGATTGGCGGATGATATAGTTCTTTCTGGGTAAAATTTCAGTGATCACGCCAGTAGCTTTATCTTTTTCTAGGTCAAATACCACTTCATCTCCTACCGCCACAGGATTGGTAAGCTTCCAGTTGTTGAGCCGTAGCTTACCTCTAAGCTTGCATGTATAAATTGGCTGGCGCTCACTTTTTACTTGATACCATGCGCCTGTAGATTGGGTTACTTTGCCTACCATAACATGATGAATCTATCAATACAGAGTTAACACTAGAGCTGTAGCAAAAAGTCTTTTTGAGGCTTCTTAGTGCAATTACATGTAGCTCTATAGTTTATTAAAGGTATATCTACTAAGAATAATTATACAAAGTTTGGCTTTTGATACAGCCCCGCGTATAAGTTTTTAGCATAACACACCTATCAAATACTAAAGAAATGCTTAAATTGCGATTTTTAACTAAAAGCTGCTTAAAATGTTCACAGGTAACATATAGAATTTTCTAAAAAATTTTCTACTCCCAGAAGCTTGTTACAAGTTTAATATAATGAAGCAGAAAAAAGTGATTTTCCATGACCTGATAACCAGAATGGTCAAGGCTGAGCCCGTAACTATTCTTGAATTAATGGGGGTGGCTTAAATGGGTTATTCTATCATCGATATTACCTTAGGTTTACTACAAGGATAAAGAACTATTTTGTAAAATGAGAGATAATACATTTATTTGCAGAATGGTTAAACAAAAAGTTATCTGAAAATGTCAAAAATTGAAGCAAAGGTGAAAGAAATTATTATTGACAAGCTTGCTGTTGAGGCGTCAGAAGTTACCCCCAAGGCAAGTTTCACGAATGATCTAGGTGCTGATTCCTTAGACACCGTCGAATTGATTATGGAATTTGAGAAAGAATTTAATATTTCCATTCCCGACGATCAAGCAGAAGTCATTCAAACAGTAGGCCAAGCCATCCAGTATCTTGAAGAAAGCACAAAAGGTAAGGAAGATACTAAAAGCTAACATTTCTTTATTTGTTCACTTTAGCATATGAATGCGAGAAGAGTTGTTCTTACAGGTCTAGGGGCTTTAACCCCTATTGGTAACAACGTTGTGGCGTACTGGGAAGGTCTCTCTAAGGGAGTAAGTGGTGCCGTTCCGATAACAAGATTTGATGCATCTCACTACAGTACCCATTTTGCCTGTGAGTTGAAAGGTTATAAGGAAGAAGACTACTTCGATCGTAAAGAAGCCAAAAGGCTAGATAGGTTCTCTCAATATGCGCTTGTAGCTTGTGACGAAGCGATGCAAGACGCAGACTTAGTGCTTAAAAAAGAATGCTTAGAAAGAATAGGGGTAGTATGGGGAACAGGTATCGGTGGTCTACAAAGCCTAGAAGAGGAAGTAATAACTTTTACTAAAGGGAACGCAATACCAAAGTTTAGCCCTTTCTTCATTCCCAAGATGATAGCCGATATAGCAGCAGGCCATATTTCAATTAAATATGGTCTGAAAGGGCCTAACTTTACGACGGTCTCTGCCTGTGCTTCTGCTGCCAATGCTTTGATCGATGCCTTCCATCTTATCAAACTTAGCAATGCTGATATAATGGTAACGGGAGGCTCAGAAGCTTCTATTACTAAAACAGGGATTGGTGGATTTAATGCGTTGAAAGCACTTTCCCAACGTAATGATGACCCTAAGACAGCTTCTAGGCCTTTTGATAAGGATCGCGATGGGTTCGTTATGGGAGAGGGGGCAGGAGCCCTTATCCTTGAAGAGTATGAGCACGCAAAAGCAAGGGGGGCTAAAATATATGCCGAAGTTGTAGGAGCAGGGATGTCTGCCGATGCATATCATATGACAGCGCCTCATCCCAAAGGAGTAGGCGTTGTTTTAGTTATGAAAAACGCCCTACAAAGTGCAGATGTTCAACCCCAAGAGATCGATTATATTAATGTACATGGCACTTCAACACAACTAGGCGACTTGAATGAGATCAAGGCTATTCAACAGGTTTTTGGAGAACATGCTTATAAGCTAAATATTAGCTCTACCAAGTCAATGACGGGCCACCTTCTGGGTGCCTCGGGTGCTGTTGAAGCTATCGCTTCTATATTGGCCATTCAGCATCAATTAATTCCACCTACGATCAATCACTTTACCCATGATGAAATGTTTGACAAACAGTTAAACTTTACTTTTAACAAAGTACAAAAGAAAATGGTCAATAGGGTAATGAGTAATACGTTTGGCTTTGGGGGGCATAATTGCTCTATTATCTTCAAAAAGCTATGAAGATTAATGCGTCTTTCATTAAAAAATTTGCTTCCCTTTTTCTCTCGAGAAGATGCTAAAGCTAGAAAGCTCAGAAAAGCTATTACTACTATTACAAGGTTTTCGCCCTCGAACTTGTCTCTATATAAACTAGCACTTCAGCACAGTTCTCTCAGAGGAAGGACAATATCTAATGAAAGACTTGAATTTCTAGGAGATGCTATTTTAGCGTTTATTATAGGAGAGCATCTTTTTAAAAAGTATCCTTACAAAGAAGAAGGTTTTCTTACAAAGATCAGAGCTAGGATCGTTAATAGAGAGGCCCTCAATGAACTTGCTAAAAAAATTAATCTTGACAAGTTGGTCAATTACCATACAAGCTTAACTACCTTTAAGACTATCTATGGTAATGCATTAGAAGCTTTTATTGGTGCCATTTACTTAGATAAAGGCTACAAAGTCTGTCGAAAATTTGTTATTGAAGGGCTACTCAATAACTATATCGATTTAAGCGAACTTATTCAAACCGATACTAACTACAAAAGTAAAATTATAGAGTGGGGGCAAAAAAATCGGAAGAAAATATGGTTTGAAACTATCAGTGAGAAGTCTTTGGAAAACTTTAAAGCAAAGATAGTTATTAATGGCAAGATCAAGGGGGAAGGGTACGGAGGAACAAAGAAAAAAGCAGAGCAAATGGCAGCACAAAAAGCCTGTGAAACACTGGGTGTACACTAAAAGTTGTGAAGGAATAGAAAATAGCTGAACAGCACCGCTTACCCTTGAAATTAATGTACTCTTTACTTTATATTCTTCTGGTAGGCTTTTAAATTTGTAGAGCTATAACTAAATTAATTTATTTGCTGCGTACGTGGTGGAACTGGTAGACACGCCATCTTGAGGGGGTGGTGCCTTTCGGGGCGTGGGGGTTCGAATCCCCCTGTGCGCACTTAATTTTCTGTTCACCTATCATTAAATTTTACATTATGCATCTTGACATTCCCTTACTAAAAAATATCTGTGAAACACCAGGCGCTCCTGGGTTTGAACAACGCATTAGACAATTGGTCATTCAAGAAATAAAGCCTTTAGTAGATCATTGGGAAGTAGATAACTTAGGCAACATCATCGCTGTCAAACATAGCTTAAAAAACCCGAAGGCTAAGAAAGTTATGATAGCAGCCCATATAGACGAAATTGGTTTTATTGTAAAGCATATCGATGAAAAGGGCTTCATAAGATTTCATCCGTTAGGAGGTTTTGATCCGAAAACGCTTACAGCCCAACGGGTGATTGTACATGGGAAAAAAGATCTGATGGGCGTTATGGGCACAAAGCCTATTCACATCATGTCTCCAGAAGAAAAAACAAAACTACCCAAGCTTACAGACTATTTTATTGACCTTGGGATGGATGAAAAAGAAGTTCGAAAATATATTGCAGTAGGTGACCCTATCACAAGAGAAAGAACCTTAGTGGAGATGGGCGACTGTGTAAGCTGTAAATCTATGGACAACAGAGTCTCTGTGTTTCTCTTGATCGAAACCTTACGATTACTTAAAGAAGTGCCTTATGATGTATACGCTGTTTTTACCGTCCAAGAAGAAGTAGGTCTTCGAGGAGCCAAGGTGGCTGCCCATCAGGTCAATCCAGACTTTGGCCTTGCCCTGGATGCTACAGTTGCTTTTGACCTCCCAGGAGCAGACCCTCATGAACAAATCACTTCTTTAGGCAAAGGAGCTGCTATTAAAGTGGTAGATTCCTCAGCCATATGTGATTACAGAATGGTAAACTACTTGAAAGAAATCGCAACTAAACATAACATTCCCTGTCAATCTGAAATACTGACACGAGGAGGAACAGACACAGCAGGCATACAAAGAATGGGGGAAAATGGTGCTATAGCAGGTGCTATTTCTGTGCCTACGCGTTACCTACACCAAGTAATAGAAATGGCCCATCAAAAGGATATTCAACACAGCATTCAATTACTGAAAGCTGCGTTGGAAGGTATGGATGCCTATGATTGGAGCCATAAGGTTAACAACATAAAAACGTGAAGCTTTAATTTGGGGCAATTAGCTCAGTTGGTTTAGAGCATCCCGTTGACATCGGGAAGGTCGCTGGTTCGAATCCAGTGTTGCCCACGTGTATGGGTTGATTGATTCATTAGTGCACTAACGAACAAAACAATAGAAAACAATAAATGTATCGATTTGGCTAGGTGACTGTTGGATAATTGAGTAGTTTGAAGATCTTCTACCCCTTCAATCACCCCATCAATACATGGCAGAGTATGAAAGATTTCATAGCTAACCTGAGATGGCGGGGAATGATCCATGATAGCATACGTGGTACCGAAGCACAGCTAAAAAAGGAACAAACGGCTGGCTATATTGGCTTTGACCCTACTGCACCCTCCTTACATATTGGAAACTTGGCTGCTATCATGCTATTAAAACACTTCCAATTAGCAGGACATAAGCCCATTGTCTTAATTGGCGGAGCTACAGGCATGATTGGAGACCCTAGTGGTAAGGCTGAAGAAAGAAAGTTATTAGATGAAGAAACCCTTCGTCATAATCAAGCACACATCAAAAAGCAATTGAGCAAGTTTCTAGACTTTACGTGTAGGGAGAACGCAGTAGAGATGTTAAATAATTATGATTGGTTCAAGAAAGTCAACTTTCTAAGCTTCTTACGAGAGGTAGGTAAGTATATCTCTGTAAACTACATGATGGCCAAAGATGCTGTTAAGAAACGGCTAGAAACAGGTATTTCCTATACAGAGTTTGCTTATCAACTATTACAAGGCTACGACTTTTATTATTTATATACAACTAAAAATGTCAAACTACAAATGGGGGGGGCTGATCAGTGGGGTAATGTGACGACTGGTGTAGAACTTATTAGGAAGAAAGCAGGCGGCGAGGCTTTCGCCCTTACTACGCCTTTGATCACTAAAGCAGATGGTAGTAAGTTTGGTAAAACCGAAAAAGGGAATGTATGGTTAGCACCTGAAATGACTTCTCCCTATGCGTTTTATCAGTTTTGGTTGAATTGTTCAGATGAAGAGGCCACCAAGTTGATTAAAATCTTTACACTACTAGAAAGAGAAGACATTAAAGCATTAATACAGGCGCACAATGCTATGCCCCATCAACGAATTTTACAAAAGGCCATCGCCAAAGAAGTGACTACGAGGATACATGGTGAGAAGGATTGTACATGGGCAGTGAAAGCTTCTGAACTACTTTTTGGGAATGCTACCCAAGAAGATTTAGCAACTATAGATGACAAAACGCTCCTGACCACCCTTGAAGGGGTGCCCCAGATAAAAATAAATAAGGAACAGCTTCAAAGCTTGTTAGATGTAAGTGAACTAGTTTCAAATGCGACACAAGCCATAATTTTTAAGTCAAAAGGAGAAGCCAGAAGAATGATTCAAGGAGGAGGGCTTAGTATTAATAAAACAAAAATTACTGATCCTTACCAGAAACCTCCCTTTACCTTACTGCAAGATCGCTATCTTTTAGTACAAAAAGGGAAGAAGCACTACTACCTTATCATAGCCGTCTAAAGAGTTGTCCCTTAACAACTCCTTTCCGCGGGTCCAACCCTCCCTTACTGATAAAGTTGCTTAAGCGGTTAGAAACAAACTGATTCACCGCGTGTATGCGTGCGTAAGGGGCTGTATCAAAAGGAGGAATGTCATAATAATCGGGAACGTCATAATAATTGTGTAAAATATATATTTTTGTATTCTTAATATGTTTTAACAATTTAATAACTTACTACTATGAAAAAACAAACTAGACAAGCTCAGGGGGAGAACATGATTCAAAACAGCCTGGTGAATAGCTTTCCACATCAAGACACGCTTTCTTTTGATTAATTTGCCTTGGCTACTTTAGAAGGACTCATCCTTCTTGAGACAGAAGAATACCTCAAGGGAAAACAAGGCGAGCAGG
>JAKSDE010000156.1 GCA_022360235.1 Cytophagales bacterium | reverse complement strand
TTCTAGTTCTGAGTTCCTAAATTGCGTAGTATTTGATATAATCAATCTTCATACTAGCAGAAAGTTAGCTTAAAGCTAGCTTATCGTTAATTACCTTCCTATCTTTGGCAGTGCTTCTCATGCTTTGCTTTCATCTATGAAATATGACATCATTATCATAGGAGGAGGGATTATTGGTTTAGCCACAGGGCTGCAGCTCAAAAAAAGGAAGCCTTCATTAAGGATGCTCCTGCTAGAGAAAGAACAACAACTAGCAAGCCATCAAACGGGTCATAATAGTGGGGTTATTCATTCGGGCCTCTATTATGAGACTAGCAGCCTCAAAGCCCAAAACTGTGCAGCAGGCTACCAGCAACTTCTTCGTTTTTGTGACGAGGAGGGCATCCCTTATGAAATAAGTGGAAAAATCGTCATTGCTACCCAGCAACATCAAATGGCGACGCTGCACGAATTGTATCGACGAGGTACGCAAAATGGTTTGAAAGGCTTAAAAAAATTAACTAAAGAGGAAATCACGGCTTATGAGCCTTATGTTAATGGTTTGGCAGGGATATTCGTACCGCAAACAGGCATCATTGACTTCAAGCAAGTGGCTTTACGGTATGCCGAGCATATTCAACAACAGGAGGGAAGCATTGTACTAGGAGAAAAAGTAATAGACATACGACTAGGGACCACCACACACATAATCACAGAAAGTAATGCTTTTGAAGGAAAGGTCATTATTAATTGTGCAGGGCTCTATGCAGATAAGATTGCTGAGCTTACCCAGCCAACGTTACCTTACAAGGTTATTCCGTTCCGGGGTGAATACTATAAGCTCAGAGAAGACAAAAGGTATTTGGTGAGAAATCTCGTTTACCCTGTTCCTGATCCTAGGCTTCCTTTCTTAGGCGTACATTTTACGAGAAGAATCAATGGAGAGATAGAGGCAGGCCCGAATGCGATCTTGGCATTTAAAAGAGAAGGATATACTAAAAAAGATGTTTCTTGGGAAGAGTTCTTAGCGTCTATCCGTTGGCCTGGCTTTCAGAAAGTAGCTTTGAAATATTGGAAGACAGGACTCAAAGAAATACATCGTTCTTTTTCTAAGAAAGCTTTTACCAAAGCATTACAACAACTCGTCCCAGCGGTTCAAGAAGATGATTTGGTGGTTACCGAAGCTGGTGTGAGGGCGCAGGCTTGTGACAGGAAGGGCAACTTAATTGATGATTTTTTACTCTTAGTTGATAAAAATGTCATTCACATAGGAAATGCTCCCTCCCCTGCTGCTACTGCTTCGTTATCGATTGGCGAGACAGTGGCTAAGCTAGCTTTGAAGCATCTTGAACGCTGAAAGGCCTTGTTAGTAAACAGCGAAACATCTTTTGCAGGCTTGACTGTTCTTTGGTAACTTCCTGCTTACCCCGTTTTCAATACAATAACCTGTAAATGATACGAGGGTGTGTTTTTATCTAAATTTATTTAGTAAACAATAGGAGTCAAGTATATGGAGGGATTAAGCATTGGACAAACTTGAAACTAAAAAGCTTGCAATTTGAAACTAAAAAAATAACGGTGGGGTTAGCTTCCTTACTGATGGGCATCGCCACGGGCTTATGCTTTTACCTGTTTTCAGCCACCTGGAAGGGAGCGGTCTTTCATCATCGTTGGCATTGGTTTTCTATTCAAACGGGCGCAACTACCTTACAATTTTCCGTAGGCATTTATCTCGATCATATTACTTCGCTGATGCTGTGTCTCATTACATGCATTGGTTGGCTAATATATCTTTACTCTATTCCTTTTATGCAAAAAGAGCGTGGCTTACTTCGCTATTTTGCTTTTCTAAGTCTCTTTATAGTGACCATGGTGGGGCTTACACTAGCAGATAATTTGCTAGTACTATTTATTTTTTGGGAACTTGTGGGCTTCACTTCCTATCTACTCATTGGTTTCTGGTATCAACGAGAAAGTGATGCACAAGCGAGTAAAAAGGCTTTCTTGATTAACAAGCTAGGAGACATAGGGCTTCTTGTAGGGTTACTCATCCTCTGGAGCGAACTAGGGAGCTTTGATTTGCTCAGGCTTCAAGCGCTAGCGAGCACGCTACATGACTTCCAATCCCATAGATGGATGACTGTGGCGGGCTTATGTCTGTTGGGCGGGATTATTGCTAAATCAGCTCAATTTCCTTTATTCAACTGGCTTCCTAGTGCTATGGTGGCTCCTACGCCTGTCTCTGCCCTTATTCATGCGGCTACCATGGTAGCGGCTGGGGTGTATTTATTAACAAGAATTGCTGTATTACTTCCTACAGCAGTGCACCTCCTTGTTGCTTTTATAGGAAGTAGTACTGCTTTTATGGGCGCTTATGCTGCTGTAACGCAGTATAACATCAAACAAGTTTTAGCCTACGCTACGATTTCACAATTGGGCTACATGGTCATGGCTATGGGCGTAGGAGCTTATAGTGCTGGGCTTTTTCACTTAACAACCCATGCTTTTTTCAAAGCATGTTTATTCCTCTGTGTCGGTGCTGTAACCTTTTTTATGCGTCAGCAATGTAACGAAAAAGTTGATGTGCAAGACATGCGCTCCATGGGAGGTTTACGAAAAGAGATGCCCTTGGTTTTTGGTGCTTATCTTGTGGCTGCCTTGGCTTTAGTAGGACTTCCTTTCTTTTCCGGTTTCTTATCTAAAAAAGCTATTTTGACATGGGCTCTCGCTTGGGCACAAGCACATGCGCATACCCATAATTATCTTTTCTACTTGGTACCCCTATTAGGTTTTGCGACTTCTTTCTTGACCGTTGTCTACATAGGTAGGCAAGGAATACTCGTATTTATGGGTGAGTCGAGATGGCAAAGTAAGCAAGCTGAGAGAAAAGCTAGCCACCACAAGTATAAAATGCCTTTTCTCATGCAGACGAGCATTGTCATCTTGGCTTTACTCTCTCTTGGTATCTTTTACAATCTTCAGTCGTTAGATTTTACCTATAGTTGGTTGCTGAAGTCTCTTGAGAAGGCTATCAATATAGTCCCTTCTTCTACCCCATCAGGGGTAATGCCCACACCAACAACGCAAAAGATAGTTAGTATTTCATTATCTATCATCATTTTTATAGGTTTCGTTTTGATAGCAACAAGATTCAAACTCCTTACACACAAGCTCTCTGTTATTCAATCAAAGCCTTTAGCAAGCTTTGAAAAGCTCTCTTTGTATGGGTGGTATCTTGATAGGGCTGTTTATTTCATGGCAAGAAGTGTCTTTTCTTTCAGTAAGTTAATAGCAAAGTTTGATCAAAAGGTAGTAAATGGACTTATTCATATAGGAGGTAGGAGCTATGTAGGGGGGGGAAACATGGTGGCCTGGTTTGATCGAAAGTTGGTAGATGGCATGGTGCATCTTACTGCCTCCGTACTTGCCCGCATGGGTGCTATGAGTCGTTCCCTACAAGATGGGAACCTCCAAGGCTATATTCTCTGGACGTTAGTAAGTGTCTTGCTTCTTTTGTTGGTTAGTTTTCTGACAGCTACACCTAACCTGCTATTGAAATCCTTCTAGAAGCTTTTCGTACAGGAAGTCAAGCTATTGATCTCTATCATATTTTGCGATCTCTGCTTCACACAGCTCCTTCGTAAGCACTGCTAAGACTTTTACCCTCCCAGCTAGGTATTCTAGTTCTTCTTTGGTGATAACATAGTTCTTGTCATACCGGGCATCAACATAGGCTTTTCTAAGGAGTTTAAAAAGACGCTTCTCTTCTTCCGTGGAGTAGGGAAATATAGTCGCCATCTCTGCCTTTATTTTGCTGGCTAGGTTGCCTAATTTTTTAATATCATGGGTTTTAGGTATGTAGTCGGTAAATACGAGCAGAAAAGTCGTATAATAGCTCTCAGTTACTTGATGAAGCTCAAAGGCTGCTTTATTGTAATATTCCTTATGGAAGTTAAATTCAAAGCTTTCATAAGATATTCTAGCGGTTTCAGACCAATGCTCAAAGTAGTTTTGTGCGTTCTTCTTGCGTTTTTTGGGGCTCAGGGGTTGGGGGGTAGCGAGCTGGTAATGGCCACTATCATAAAGCATGGTCCCTTCTTGGAGAATGTCAACAAAGAAGTAATAATTATCTTTGATCTTCTCATTAAAAAGGCCGATGCCATGGGCAATGATATGCGTATCTGTCAGCCTTTTACGCGTACGAATTTTGTCTTCTATGCCACACCATCTCCAGTCGTTTTGCGCACTCTTTTCTTTTCGCGTCACCACAAGAATGTCAACGTCACTCTCATACTCATAGGTAACTCCCTCCTTTACATAGCAGTCTTCCACCCATTTTCCTGTACTATAGCTGCCAAACAGGATAATCATCTCCACAGGAGCGTTGGCAAGAATAATTTCCTTGATCATGGCTATCTCTTCCTGCTTTTCTGGGGGTAGATGGGAAAGCGATGTTTTCAAGACCTATTGAGTTTAGTCGTTTCCAAAACGATGAAAAATTTTTGTACTAGTAAAAAATTAATGCGTATGTCACAAAAACAATAGTAGCTTTACAGTCCTATTACTAC
>JAKSDE010000161.1 GCA_022360235.1 Cytophagales bacterium | reverse complement strand
TTTGAATTTCTTCTACAGCAATAGGATCGACGCCGGCAAAGGGCTCATCTAGTAATACAAATTTAGGATCTCCTGCCAAGGCTCTAGCAATCTCTGTTCTTCTTCGTTCTCCTCCAGACAACACTATACCCAGATTTTTTCTTACGTGGGTAATACTAAACTCTTCCAATAAGCTTTCCATTTTTTCTTTTTGTTTCTTCTTTGGCAAATCTGTCATCTCTAATACAGCCATTATATTTTCTTCTACGGTAAGCTTACGAAATACAGAAGCTTCCTGGGCTAGGTAACCAATTCCTTTTTGGGCTCTTCTATACATAGGAAGCAATGTAATATCTTTATTATCCAGATAAACCTTGCCTTGGTTGGGTTTTATGAGGCCAACGATCATATAAAATGTAGTTGTTTTCCCTGCACCATTAGGCCCTAATAAGCCTACAATATCGCCCTGCGATACTTCTAGGGAGACTTCTTTCACCACAGCACGTTTTTTATACTTCTTGATCAGGTTTTCAGCACGAAGCAACATGAGAAAAAGCGTTTGCGTATTTAAGTTAATTAGTTTTACAGTATATTCTACTGAGCCATAGGATGCGTTTAAATTTAACGCTAATTTTGCAAATGACACTACCCTACCATGAACACTATACGTAAAATGCACGAGATTAATCCGTAGAACAAAGTCTTTTATTTTTATGAACGATGCTTATGAGAGGAATGCTAAGCAGTAATAACGGGGAGAACATTCTTCTTCTATTGAGATGGCTCCTAAGCTAGCCGATGCCCTGAAAGTTACCTCAGAACTCGGAAAAAGACTTCAAACACACGTCAGGCGAATAACCTCTTCCACAATCTCATGGGTCGCATTCGGCTTTGCAAAACGGGCAATATGCTGAGCTAGTTCTTTTTGTCTAGCCTTATCCTTCAACAGTTGCATCGCTTCTTCACCTAGTTTTTGTCTTGCCACTTCATCCTTAACTAGAAGGGCAGCCCCTTTGTCAACAAGCGATTGTGCGTTTTTTGTTTGGTGGTCTTCTGCTACATTCGGAGAAGGGACGAAAATGACAGGTTTCTGTGCTAGGCAGAGTTCTGAAACCGTTAAAGCACCGGCCCGGGCGATCACTACATCAGCGGCTGCATAGGCCAAATCCATTCTTTCTAAGAAAGGATAGGCATGTATGCCTGGGTAATTCGCTTTTGTACATTGCGCTTTCATTTCCTCATCGTACAAATGTCCTGTCTGCCAAATGAGCTGTATGCCTGCTTGGGAGAAGGTAGGCATAGCTTGTAGAATACTTTCGTTCATCGTTCTAGCCCCCAAACTCCCTCCCAGCACGAGTAAGCACTTCTTTTCAGGTTGTAGTCCAAAGTAAGCTAAAGCTACTTGTTTTCTCTTCGTTAGCTTGATGATATCGCTTCTTACAGGATTACCTGTTAGCACCACTTTCTCAGCAGAGAAGTACTGGTCCATGTGTTCGTACGCGACACATATCTTATCAACCCATTTGGCCAATAGCTTGTTCGTAAGTCCAGCCAATGAATTCTGTTCTAAGATCAAAGTAGGGATTTTCATTTGTGTAGCTACATACACGACCGCACCGCTTGCATATCCCCCTGTGCCGACGACCACATCGGGCTGAAAGTCATGGATAATTTTTCTTGCTTTCCTTAGACTCACGACGAGTTTGAGGGGAAATAATATATTCTTAAGAAACTGTTTTCGTTGAATACCACTTATCCACAAGCCAACAATCGGATAACCCCCTGCTGGTACGCGTTGCATTTCCATTTTCCCCTGCGCTCCTACAAAAAGTAGCTCATGGGCTTTACTCCGCTTTTTCAATTCGTTGGCAATAGCAAGCGCCGAGTAGATATGCCCCCCTGTACCACCACCACTGATAATAGCTTTTATTTTCTTCAACTTGGGCTTTTTTATACTACCGTTTTCAGTAAAGATTGGACTAAGTAAGATAGAAAAAATGTGCGAATCTTAATAGCATAAGAAGGATAGCCTTGTTTTAAATCACCAAGCTATTTCTTTTTCATTGTTAGCACGTAAGTAATCATTCGTCTTGCTAAAATGTCGATTACCGAAAAAGCCATTCTCTGCAGAATAAGGTGATGGGTGAGGCGAGGTTAACACAAAGTGCTTATTGGTGTCAACCATCGCTCCCTTTTGCTGCGCATAACTACCCCAGAGTAAAAAAACTACTTTTTCTTTTTCTTCAGAAATTTCTTTAATAACAGCATCTGTAAAGGTTTCCCAGCCCTTATTCCGGTGCGAGCCTGGTTGGTGTGCTCTTACTGTCAGTATAGCATTTAAGAGGAGCACACCTTGCTTTGCCCATCTTTCTAAGTCACCGCTTTCGGGGGTAGCTATGTGAAGATCGTCTTTAATTTCTTCGAAAATGTTGATAAGAGAGGGAGGTATAGGGAGGCCCTCTCTTACAGAAAAGCATAGTCCATTGGCCTGGCCTCGGCCATGATAGGGATCTTGTCCTAAAATGACAACCCTCGTATTTTCAAAGCTACAAAAATCAAAAGCACGAAAAATTTCTTTGGCAGGCGGGTAGATCTTCTTCTTTTTATATTCTTCTTTGATAAAAGCTACAAGCTGCTTGAAATATGCTTTTTCAAACTCTCCTGCTAAACGTTTTTTCCAAGATTCAGCTATCTTTACTTCCATAGTAGCTATCTTTACATAAAAGAAGGGGGTAATTTTCCCTAATATAGAAAATTTAATTAACACAAGTCGTGTTATTACTATGTTTGCTAAGGTTTAGGTTAGCAAAAACTTAGCATTTGAACTTGATCTTTTATTAATACAGTAGCTAGGAAGAAATAGTTTTTCAAGACTTAGCTTCTGCTCAAATTTAATTTAGTAATGATTCAGAAAAAAAAAGAAAAGCCCTTTCTTGTCTTGAGCATACTTTTTGTCCTCCTCCTCACGCTCCTTATCTATACCAATAGCTTGAGAGAAACTGTTAAACATAAAAGTTTAGCATTGGATTCAACGCACCAGGAGTTAGCTACCCTTACTCAGTTATTCAATGCCCAAACTTTAGAAAAAGAAGCACTAAGAAATGACTTGTCGACCCTAGAAAGTACTAAAAAAGAGCTTGAAATTGCTACAAAACAAAAAATTAATGAACTGAAAGATATACTTGTAGGACATAGGGAGTTGCTGATCGAAAAAGATAGCATTATAGATGCTTTAGAAGCAATGAGTGAAGAATTATTTGTAGCCAACACACAGTTAAAGCAAGAGAAAAACACGCTATATGATTCGATAAAAGTGATTAAAAAGGAAAAAACAGCTTTAAAAGAAAAGCTTCTCCATTTAGCACAATGTAAAGCAGAAAATATTCGGGTGAGTGCTATAACAAAAATGGGTACAGAAAAGAAAACTATCAAAGCTAATCAATTGGCTAAAATAAAAGTAGCTTTTGAAATAGCTGCCAATGAATGGGCCGCTGCCGGCCAAAGAAATATACGATTGTATATTATAGATCCGTGGGGCGATGAGATTTTCAATGTTTTAGAAGGTTCAGGAAGCTTCGTTTATAAGGGGAGAGAAAAATTTTACGCAGCGCAACAGGAAATTAATTATGATAATACCTGCCATCGCATTAGCTTTGTCTACGATTTAGCAGGCCAAAATGAGAAAGGCGTGTATACTATCACTATTTATGAAGATAGCGAGCTGATGGGAAGCGCTACCTTTATTGTTGAGTAACCGTGCCTTCAAAAGAATTTTGGGGGTCGTTACTTTTGACTTCAAAGTAAAATTTCCTAATTTTGCAACGCTACTTAGCAAAATATTATGGAACTGAGAAATTACGAGACTTTATTCATTTTAACACCCGTTTTATCTGAACAACAGGTAAAAGATACTATTGATAAATTTAGGAATTTTTTTAAGAAGAAAAAAGCCGAGATAGTTCATGAAGAGCACATGGGCTTGAAGCAACTTGCTTACCCTATTCAGCATAAATCAGCGGGATTTTATCAATTATTTGAATTTAAAGCTACGCCAGCTATAATAAATTTGTTAGAAATTGAATACAAAAGAGAAGAAAAGATAATACGCTTCCTCACAGTAGCACTTGATAAACATGGCGTTGAACACAACGAGAAGAAAAGAAAGGGCGCTTTTGATAAAAAAACTAAGGAGGAAACAGCAACATGAGTTTATTGAATGAACCTATTCACAGAAATGACAAGAGAAAAAAATATTGTCGTTTCAGAAAGTACGGCATCAAGTACGTGGATTACAAAGATATTGATTTCTTATTGAAGTTTGTTAATGAGCAGGGTAAGATCTTGCCCCGTCGACTCACAGGCAATAGTGTTAAATATCAGAAGAAGGTGGCAAGTGCCATCAAACGAGCAAGGCAGTTAGCTTTCCTACCTTATGTAGCAGATGAACTAAAATAGCTCAATTATTGAAAATAAAAGAGAAGTTGATTTAAAAAATGTTGAAAAGGTAAAATCTTTTACAAGATCAGCGACATGGAAGTAATACTTAAAGAAGATATCAAAGGACTAGGTAACAAGAATGAGATTGTAAAGGTAAAACCTGGCTATGGAGAAAATTATCTAATTCCTAAGGGGTTTGCCATCATTGCCGATGCAGCTAATAAAAAAGTTATAGCAGAAAATGTTAGGCAAGCTGCCCATAAAGCTGCCAAGATCAAACAGGAAGCAGAAGGATTAGCTAAAAAGCTAGATCAGCTGATTATTAAAATTCCAGCTAAGGTAGGAGAAAAAGGAAAGATCTTCGGTGCTGTGACAGCCTTGCAAATTTCAGAGGCCCTTAAGGCCCAAGGTATTGCAGTAGATCGTAAACAGATTAGCTTCAATATGCCTATCAAAATGCTAGGAACCTATGAGGCTAGCTTAGCGCTCCACAAAGAATTTATTTACCCCCTGAAGTTCACAGTTGTAGCAGAATAAATAAATCTGAAAAGACTTCACTCAAGTTGTAAGTGCGGTTCAAAGCCTCTATAAGGTGGAAACAGCATGGGCACTGATAACCCTCCGTACCACTGAAAGCATTTGCCTGAAACGTCTCCCCGATCCCGCGTATGGCGCTGCCACCTTGGGTAGAGATAGTTTACTGACCTGTATTTGAGGCTTACTTGGCATTGGACTAAAGTTGAAGTTGAGTGACAAACGCTAGTGCATACGCTGTCCTGAGTTAGCAACTCAGGACTTCTAACCCAACCATGCTATTTCCAACAATCCATTAGGTACCTCGTCAAGCTTTTGTTGGGTGAACGCTTGACTGAACAGCACTTTCGGCTGATGGTCCTGATGCCCAAACTGATATCGC
>JAKSDE010000113.1 GCA_022360235.1 Cytophagales bacterium | reverse complement strand
GGCCGAGAAGAATAGACTAGATGAATTGGCCATTCGCGACAAACTCAAAGAAGAGGCAATGGAGAAAGGTATAGAGAAAGGCAAAATAGCCATTGACCAAACTATGTTATCAAAGAACTTTAGTGTGGACATGATTTCAGAGGTTACAGGCTTAAGCTTGGAACAGATTAATGCCCTCAAATAGTAGGTAATTAGTACCCTACAGGTTTTAATAGCCAGCTTGAAACATTATTTTCCTAAGTCTATGTTAGAAATAGGAGGTAACGATAAGGGGCCTTGAGATCAATTAATAAAAGATGGATAAAAGCGAGGATAGCTGAGCAAGCTCTTCTCTACTAAAGCCAACTCCTAAGAACACAGCTTGCTAGTTTCTCAGCACTATCTTAATCTTTACCCCCGATCATGATAGCGATCGAGCGGACAACACCAGGATTGTTTTCTACTTGACGGTGACAGGTAGGATGCAGCATTAGTAATTGCTCGGATTGTCACTACCTCCTTCCTTGCTCGGTTGGATGGGGTGTATCTCCCATTGCAGCTAAAACTCACAACTCGGAACTTATTTTTCAGCGTTTAAACAGACAAAACACTGGTAGAAATACCCAAAAAGTAGTAGATTTGAGCTCAGAATCATGGCGTAAGTAAAAAGCCATAGCCCAGCCAAGGGGTTTTTTGAACAAGCAATTGAAATAGGAAGTATCATAAGCATGATGCAGTATTTTTTAGATCCCAAGAATGACTTTGCTTTTAAGCATATTTTTGGCAACAAAAAGCATAAAAAGGTGTTAATCGGCTTTTTGGAAACTGTGCTGAAAAGTCAAATCTCCCCCCCCCATTCAGGAGTTAACTTTCTTAAAGACGATCCAAGATCCCGAGATAGCTTCTAAGAAACAAAGTGTGGTGGATGTGATGTGTCAAGACTAGAAAGGCTCCTACTATATCGTTGAGATGCAAGTAGCCAGTCAAACATGTTTTGAAGCGCGGGCGCAATACTATGCTTCTAGGGCCTATCCTTCGCAAATGAGCGAAGGAGAGGAATATAAAGACCTGAAAGGGGTTGTTTTTTTGGCTAT
>JAKSDE010000165.1 GCA_022360235.1 Cytophagales bacterium | reverse complement strand
ATGAATTAAAAAATAATACCACTTTTCCTCTAACGTTAGCTCTTGCAAGCTACGACCTTCTTGTTTTAAAAGCTCTTCAAACTTGGGAAGCTCCACAAAAGTAAAGAAGATTTTATCTAAGTCATTTTCTCCCGTTTGACCGTCTAAGCTACAATGTTCGGATTTATAAGCTTTTTTGGTGGGGAAAACAATATAGTCAGCACTGGCCAAAAAAATTACCTCTTTCAGGGCTTTATATTGATCTGCTTGGTTCATTTGAGAAATATAGGCCTTGGAAGCATAATACTGCGCCCGCGCCTCAAAACCTGTTTGGCTGGCTACTTGCATCTCAACGATATAGTAGGCTCCTTCTTGGTCTTGACACATTACATCTACCGCACTTTGTTTCTTAGAAGCTAGCTCTGGATCTTGGACCGGCTTTAAGAAATCTAAGTCCTGAATGGGGCAGGAGAGTTGATTTTGTAGCACCGTGTTTAAAAAGCTTATTAATAGGTTTTTATGCTTTTCGTTGCCAAAAATATGCTTAAAAGCAAAGTCATTCTTGGGATCTAAAAAACGCTTTATCATGCTTGTAGTAATTCCTGTTGCTTAGGCGATGTTTCTGGCCTGCAATTTACAACTTTTTGGGTATTTCTAGAAGTTTTTTGTCTGTTTAAGCGCAGAAAGATAAGTTCTTAGTTGCTAGTTCCAAGTTCTTAGGGGGGGTGGATATTCGATAGTAGTAGGGCTTTATAATGTCAACACGACCTAGTTAGTTTTAGAACTACCTCCTAAAATTTAATAACTGATGTTACGCCGGAGAAGTAAAATGGCCTGTTCATCATGCGAAAGAATATTGCTTTCTTTTACATGACCACTTTTTGCAGGTGCGTAAGGCCAACAAACCACTCCACCTAACCCCAGTTAGCAATATTTACTTCTTTTCTTTCTAAACAATAATACCCGGAACTGGTGTCCACTTAAAGCTCCTAAGCCGCCTGCAATTCCACCCACAAGTCCTGTGAGTAAAATCATGATGATGGGACTTTGAAGGCCAAAGAAAGGAGTAATCTTTGAAAGAGAGTAGGGCCTTGGTTTTTACATAAATAAAAGAGGCCACGAGCATCCAAAGAAAACTAATAGCAGCAAAGCCACTTACAAAGGCCGTCAGGTTATCGGTTTGAATAAGCAAGGTGGTCAAAAATGCACAAATGACTACAGACCACCAAGGGAAAAATTGCTCTGCAACATAACTAGATAAGGCTATCAGCACTACCTGAATGATAAATTTCATCTTAGTGTAT
>JAKSDE010000287.1 GCA_022360235.1 Cytophagales bacterium | reverse complement strand
TTAGTTTGTAGGAGCTTTAAAAATCAGGCTTACAAAATGAAAACGAGGATTTATGCTATTAAGAGTAAACTTTTAGCTAATTCTATGCGCCAACAATTATGCTCTCCGGCTATTCCTATGACTGGTTTTGCGTAAGTCCTGTCCATGAAAGTCTACTGGCTTTCAAAGGAGATTTTTAGAAAAATTAGGAAAGCTTTCTACAGACCCCAAAGGTATCAATCTCGTCCCTCTCAATGACATCAGGGATTGGGGGCTAACTCGAACTCGAATGTAGTTGGCACCGCATCTATAGAAACATACGAGGCATTTGTCATGGCTAGTAGAGATTTCTATGTTAACGAGATAAGTATTATATTTATCTAATCCAAAGTGTAAACACAATGAAAATTTTTAAGACAATTCTTTACCCTACTTATGTTATCTTTCTGGTAGCATCCGTGCTGCTCTATGTATATCGTGATAAACTTGTTCAGCAATTCGAACTCTTCACACTTTTTGTTTTTCTAAAATACTGGCTAATGGGTGGATTAGGGCTATTTGTTATTAGCTGGATTATCGAAAACATCCATGTAACACTCCTCAAACGTAAAATACACACACTGAACGATAAAATCACAGCCCTTAAAGCAAAGATATACGACAACTCAGTTATGCAACAAACTACACAAGATCGACTTGCGACCTCTCCTGATAAAGAAGGAAAGAATAAGTAATAACTGAAGCGTCTGCTATTTTATTTTTTAATAAATTTATTTAATTTCTTTAACAAATAAAAAATCATACTATTTTTGTAATTATATTCTCTTGTACTCGATAAGTAAGGTAACAAGGGGAGTAATAACGCATACGAGCGTCTATATTATTCTGTAATCAACTAAAAAAGTATGAATCAACTAACAACAATCATTCAAGAGCTTGAAGAAGCTGCGCTAGTACTCACGAAATTTGTAAGCGATAAGCAAGGAGTAAACAAAATAGCAGACGCTGCTAACATGATGAGCGAAGCTATTCAGAAAGGTCATAAAATTATCGCTTGTGGTAATGGCGGTTCGCATTGTGATGCCATGCATTTTGCAGAAGAGCTTACTGGAAAATTTAGAGATGATAGAAAGCCTTTGCCTGCAATTGCTATCTCTGATCCGAGCTACCTTTCCTGTACAGGCAATGACTATGGTTTTTCCTATGTCTTTTCTCGTTTTGTGCAGGCGATGGGACAACCAGGTGATATACTTTTAGCTATTAGTACGAGTGGTCATTCAGAAAATGTGGTACAAGCTGCCGAAGAAGCGAATCGCCAAGGTATGCAAGTAGTAGCGCTTACTGGGAACCAGGGGGGCAAGCTACGTAACCTGGCAGATATAGAAATCAGAGTACCCCACTATGGCTACGCTGACCGTATTCAAGAAGTGCATATTAAAGTCATTCATGCACTTATCTTGTTGATCGAAAAAATCGTATAGATGGTAGTAAAGACATTTGGAAGTGCAGTGTATGGTGTTCATGCCTCGATGATTTCTATTGAAGTAAACATCGTTCAAGGAACAAAGTTATTTATGGTAGGTCTTCCAGATAATGCCATCAAAGAGAGCCAACACAGAATTGAATCGGTACTGAAGCATATAGGGTGTGAGATGCCTCGCCAACGCGTGATTGTAAATCTTGCGCCTGCTGATATCCGTAAAGAAGGAGCTGCCTATGATCTACCTATTGCCTTATGCATCTTAAAAGCATCAAAGCAATATAAACTAACTCAGTTAGATCAATATGTAATCATGGGAGAACTAGCTTTAGATGGTAAATTACGGCCAGTAAAAGGTATTTTACCGATTGCCATTGAAGTTCGTAAAAGACAATTCAAGGGGCTGGTATTACCGAAGGAGAATGCCTACGAAGCAGCGATTGTGAATAATCTCGAGGTTATTTCTGTAGCACACATTAATGATGCTATTGCATTTTTTTCTAACACTAAAACGATAGCTCCCGTTGTAACCGATACGAGAGCGCTTTTTTTTAGTAAAATCAATGATTACGAGTTTGACTTTGCTGATGTACAAGGACAAGAAAGTACTAAACGCATCCTAGAAATAGCCGCAGCAGGGGGGCACAACGTCATTATGGTAGGCCCACCAGGCGCAGGAAAAACCATGCTCGCTAAACGCCTCCCTTCTATTCTGCCCCCCTTTACCCTAATGGAGGCGCTAGAGACTACTAAAATCTATTCTGTGGCAGGCAAGTTAGGAAAACAAGATGCACTCATTTCGATAAGACCTTTTCGGTCGCCGCACCATACTATTAGTGATGTTGCATTGGTGGGTGGGGGAAGTATTCCACAACCAGGGGAAATATCGCTAGCCCACAATGGTGTACTTTTCCTAGATGAGTTACCAGAATTTAAAAGAACAGTACTAGAAGTGATGCGTCAGCCCTTAGAGGAACGTAAGGTGAGTATCTCACGCGCAAAGATTGCCGTAGACTTTCCTGCTAACTTTATGCTCATTGCCAGTATGAACCCCTGCCCTTGTGGTTATTACAATCATCCAGAAAAAGAATGTGTGTGTGGACCTGGCTTAGTTCAACGTTACCTAAACAGGGTAAGTGGCCCCCTGTTAGATAGAATTGATTTACATGCAGAAGTAACCCCTGTATCTTTTGACGAAATGACCGCTGATAGAAAGGGAGAGACAAGCGCGGCTATCCGAGCGAGGGTCATCAAAGCAAGAGCTATTCAGCAAGCACGATTTAAAAATCACCCCAACCTCTATGCAAATGCTATGATGCCTTCTTCTATGGTAAAAGAAGTTTGTGCACTTTCTCAAGCAGGAAAAACGCTTCTTAAAACTGCGATGGAAAAGCTACGCCTCTCTGCAAGAGCGTATGATAGAATTCTAAAAGCTTCGCGCACGATTGCGGACCTTGTAGGAAGTAAGCCTATCCATACAGATCACTTAGCTGAAGCAATCCAATACAGAAGTTTAGATAGAGAAGGATGGGCAGGTTAAAGCATTAGTCGACCCTGAAGTATTCCCAAAATCATTGATTTGATTGAATTAGCT
>JAKSDE010000522.1 GCA_022360235.1 Cytophagales bacterium | reverse complement strand
TTGAAGCTTTTTCCCTATTTCTTCGCTTTGACAAAGCTTTCGATTTGTTCTTTACAGAGTTTCTCGGTCATGTCTCTTAAAACCTTAACCCGTTCAGCTAGATATGCTAACTCCTCTTGGGTGATGTTATAGTACTTCCGTTTGTAGTCGGGTAGGTCGGGGCCTGTGGGTGACCCCCGCAGGAGTCTCCCTGAGGCCCTTTCCTCCCTAAGAACCGGACGTGACAGTTACCCGTCATCCGGCTCCTTTAGATTAGCAGGATAGAATTATTTAAATAAGGTGTTAGGCTGGGGTAATTATTACCGCCATTATGTGTCAAAACAGTTATTTAAGCTGTTAGACGGATGTGGAAGAGGCAGACACGCTACAGATATAGGCGTCACCCCAAAAGGGGCTGTAGAATCTTAAAGAATTCTACCCAATTATAGGCCTGTATTGGCTTTCAAAGGAGATTTTTAGAAAAATTAGGGAAGCTTTCTACAGGCCCCCAAAAATCCTGGCACTGGTGTAAACCACGCTATTGGGGAAAACTACCCTCAAGGCCAGCTAATTGGGTGTTCATGAACCCTCAAACGGCAATACCTCTACCAGCTGAGTTGGATACCGATCTACCGCCATTGGCTGGTAAAAGGAAGGTACTGCCCAGGTGATCCCAAAAACTTACCTCAAACAAAATAAGCACGCCAACGAACTACCCTTAGTGCTGCCTATTTGTCTATATAATGGCAAAAGGAAGTATCCCTTCTCAACCAGTATCTATGATTGTTTTGAAGATGCAACCATGGCGCGTCAGTTTAAGCTATTTGAACATTTTGTGCTCTGGGATCTGAACAATTTTAGTAGAGAAGAGCTCTTAAAAAATGGGGTAGCCGCTCTTTTCGAGACGCTTTATAAAGAAAGCCATACGGGAGATTTTACGGAGTTAGTGCAAAAATTTGCGCCAGAATTTTTATCCTCCCTTGATTCGTCGTATCTTAGTAGTAGTGCGCGCTACATCAGTGATTAAAGCGCTGAAACTAAGGGAGAAAAATCGCTGAATTTATTATTAGAAGCCATCAGTAATGAAGATACAAGGAGGTTGATTATGACATACTCAGATAAATTAAGACAAGAAGGAAGACAAGAAGGAATTCTTGAAACGGCTAAGAACCTTATTAAACAAGGTTTCAGCTTAGAAAGTATTGCCAAAGCTACTGGCTTGAGCAAAGGAGAGCTTGCTCAGCTAGCCTAGTTTTGTTCATCCAGCGCTTCTTAGAGGCCTGTATTGCCTTTCAAAGGAGCTTATCAGAATTATTGAAGCTTTCAACGCGCCTATGAATAGATTTATTGACTTCAATTAGGAGAGTAAACCAGGACCAATGAAAGAAAAAAACAAAGAGAAAATTAACCAGGTGTCTGACCCTTACGTCAAAGCATCCTTAAGTCGTAAAGAGGTGGCCATTGATTTTCTCAAGGGCCATTTACCCAAAAAACTAGTAGACATGCTCGATTTAGAGTCGTTAGAACTCATTAAGGAGAGCTTCATAGATGACTTTTTTCAATACCATGATGATGTAACTTACAAGGCAAAAATCAATGGCCAAGAGGGTTTGATCTATTTTCTCATCGAGCTCTCACTGCCCCCTAATAATTTGATGGCCTTTATGAGGTGGTGCCACCTCATATCGCTCTTAGAAAGTTACCTGCAACAAAATAAGGAAGTTAAGAAACTACCGTTCGTACTGCCTATTTGCCTACGCAATGGCCAAGTGGAGAACTCCTTCTCCCCCAGTGTCTATGATTGTTTTGAAGAACCAGCCATTGCGCGTGAGTTTAAGCTACTTGAGGGACCTTTGCTAGTCAAGGTAGATAGTTGAATATGTGCGCAGGACCGTTGGGATCATTTGCGCGAAAGAGTACGTTTATGAAAAATGATCGTTCTTTCAAGCTCATATAGGCCTATTTTTTATTAGAGGGGGAGATAAAAATTAGGGGAGTGTGAATCCTAGATAGTTTTCATTAGATCAGCCCCTATAGTGTCCAAAACGCATGAACGTCAGCTATTTTTCCTGTAATACCCGGTCTGATGTTGTTGAGCAATTCTTCTAAAGCCCGGTGTTTAACCTAAGCGCCCCTGACTTTCTCTTGATAGCTCTTCTGGCACCCTGCTTTTTGCAAGGCCTCTTGTT
This sequence comes from Cytophagales bacterium, assembly GCA_022360235.1. Lineage (GTDB taxonomy): Bacteria > Bacteroidota > Bacteroidia > Cytophagales > Amoebophilaceae > JAKSDE01. Next base: position 6,209 of record JAKSDE010000522.1, on the reverse strand, counting down.
GCAGTCTTAAATTTTGATCCTCTCTGCTCACCCGAGCATAGTAAAGTTAAATTAAGTCAGCTATAGGGGGATAGTTTGCTTAACAGGTTAAATTAAACAGTTTTTTAGACTCCAAACTACGCATACGGGTCGATTTATTCAAGTGTTTTGAGAGTAAAAGTAACCGGTTGATTGAGTTTACTTTACAAATCTGTTATTTAATCAATCTCTCTTGTAAAAAAATCTTCATCATCAGGAAGGACTTGTTCGTAGCTCCCATAAGCTTGTGCAGGGGCGTACTATCCTCCTTATTTTGTTCATTGACACCTGCACCGTTAGCTAGAAGGCTTTCTCCAACCGCTTAAAAGAAAATGGAGCGGGAAAGTAAAAAAGCAGGCTGGCAGCAGGTAAAGTCTTTTGAACACTTCCTGTAAGTTAATCAGCTTTTTAGCGTAAAAACATAGGCTTATATAGTATACGATAAAATACTCATTATTTCCATAACCATTGCCTTTCGCACCAATGATCCCAACAACCCATTTTAAAATTTTTAAGCAGCTCATTGCTCTCGTTGAAGAGCTGCAGCAACGGGAGATAGGCCTCAAAGTATTCACAGGGCTTGGGGCTCAAATTGATACTAGCAGCGCCAATGGTCGTTTTGTTTTTAGCTTATTTGCTGCACTGGCTGAGTTTGAAAGGGAGTTGATAGCTGAGCGAACCCGAGTGAGTCTTGCGGCTGCTAGGGCCCGGGGTAGGCTTGGTGGTCGGCCGCGGAAGAGGGATGCTGGAACAATCAAACTAGCAATGATGGCAATGAAAGACCGTAATACTGTGGCTACTCAGGTGGCTGAACGTTTAGGGATTACTAGAAATACGTTGTATGCCTATGTTAACGGGGATGGGAGGCTGAAGGAAAGGGGCAAGAAGATTGTACACCAACACACTTAGGTAAGCTGGAGGTTAGGGGAATAAATATTTTCTTATGATAATTGTACATATATCAACTATCGTACAAAAATTAGCTAAAATAAAAAATATTAGTTTCTCTGATGCTAGGGCCAATCTAGCTGAGTTGGTAGCCAAAGCTAAATATCAAGGAGATAGGTATGTGATCAGTAAACATGGAAAGCAGGTAGCTGGATTAATATCACTGCAAGACCTACAGCTTTTAGAGGCACTTGAAGATAAAATAGCTTTGCAGGGAATAGCGCAAATTAGGAAAGAAGATACTGTAACCCTCAAAGGGGCAAAAGCTATTTTAGGTTTATGACCTACGATGTTCACCTCTCTAAAACAGCGCTTAATTACCTAAAAAAAATTCCTAAGAAAGCAGCCTTGTGTTTCGGACTATAAATATGGCCCCCATTTACTAACGCATTTTTTTCAGTTGTCTAAAGCATTTACCAGTTTAGGCAGGATTATCAAAGCACAATATATCCTAAATTATAGTCCTCTAACTGGTTTAAAACCCCCAGCTTCTAGCTGTGCTAAACTTCAGTTATCTTCACGGTATGACCAGTTACACAAAAAGCCATCATACTGTCTGTCACTATAGTTATCATCTTGTATGGATAACCAAGTAGCGTTACAAAGTACTGACAGGTGACCTTCATCTGCGTGTTAGAGCGATTATAGCTCAAGTTGCAGAAGAGCGCGGTGTACAAATCGTTAAGGGTGTATTGTCCAGTGATCATATTCATCTTTTCGTTGGTATTCCCCCTGATGTATCTGTTAGTGAGCTTGTTAATTGCATTAAGGGGCGTATCTCTGGTAAAGTCCAATTAACCATGAAGACAATAGGTCTTTAGACTGACCCCGGCTTCCAGCCAGGATAATCCGGAGTGTGAATCCTAGATAGATTTCACTACTTATCCCTTATAGTCTAAGTCCAGAAGGGGTTCTGAAGGTATTATCGGGACAATTTGTTTCTATCCCTAGTTAATACTCCTGATTATCTTCTATAACCGTTGCCTTTCGTTTAAATGATCCCACGGTCCTATTTGAATAAATATTTCTTTATTTTTCTAAAAATTACTTTATTTGGTAATAAATAGAAAGATATAAGACGCTATGCGCTATCTAGAGTTTCAAAAAATATTTTCCCCTTACTTGATATTTAGAAGTCAGGATATTAAAAAAATTGCTCCAAGCTTTGATAAAAAAGCATTAATACGATGGCAGCAAAAAGGATATATTCAAAAAATTAGAAATACATTCTATCATTTTAATGATGTAGAACGGGATGAATGTTTTTTGTACCTGGGGGGCAATAGAATTTATACCCCCTCTTATATCTCATTAGAAACCGCACTTTCTTATTACAATTTGATCCCAGAAGCTACTTTTACAATCACTTCTGTCACTACTTTAAAAACTAATCTATTCCAAACATCATTAGCAACCTTTTCTTATAGACATATTAAGCCGCAATTGTTTTTTGGGTTTCAGTTAATGACCTACAATAATCAGACGATTAAAATAGCCACCTTAGAGAAAACCCTATTGGATTATCTATATTTCAATCACCCCCTAGGTACACAAGAAGCTATCAGCACTTTACGGCTTAATAAAGCAATATTAAAGACATCTATACAGTATAGCCGTTTTGATACCTACTTAAACTTATTTCAATCTCCTGGGCTTAATAGAAGAGCTCAAACACTTCTTCAATACATTCATGCTTAGCTTAGATACCTTATTACAATACTATCCAGATTCATTAAAGCCATTTAAAAGATTTATTCTTAGAGAATATTTGCAGTATAAAATATTGCAAATTTTGTTTGAAAGTAAATTAGCGCATCAGCTATGTTTTTTAGGTGGAATATGTCTTAGGATTGTACATGGTAATACCCGTTTTTCAGAAGATTTAGACTTTGACAATTTTCAATTAACAGGGGAAGATTTGATCGATTTAGCACAACTCATTTGCCGCAAGCTCACATTAGAGGGTTATTACGTAGAGACAAAAAATGTGCTTAAAGATGCATTTCACTGCTATATCCGCTTCCCTCATCTTTTATTTGCATCATCTTTATCTGGGCATCGAGAAGAAAAAATACTAATTCAGCTGGATACAGATCCACAGCAGTTTGATTTTAGTCCTGAGTCATACTTACTCAATAAATTTGATGTTTTCTCCAATATTTTTGTTGTCCCGTTAGCTATTTTATTAGCCCAAAATTTTTGGGCTGTTATTAACAGAAAGCGTAAAAAAGGTAGAGATTTTTTTGATATTGTATTTCTACTGAGTAAAACGCAGCCTAATTTCGATTATCTCTCACAGAAAGCGGGAATTAAAAACTGGAAAGGCCTTCAACACGAAGTGCTATCCATTTGTGATGCTACTGATATGAAGGCTATGGCTAATGATGTTAGCCCTTTTTTATTTCATAGCCAAGATATCAACAAAGTATTACTTTTTAAACAGTACATTCATCAGTTACCTGTCAACTAAGTGAAATATGAACTACCCCTTAGTGTTTGTTTATAGTTAAATGCACCAACAACGATGTGCTCCTGCTGTTTCTATGATTAGTTTTGCGTAAGTACTGATTCTAAAAACTTTTTATGTGTTTTATTTTTTTATAGGATATATTTTTCTTATGTTTGTTTTATTCTTTCTGATCGATAACGTGATCCAGAACTTTAAAACCAAAAAGGCATTTGCCTGATTAAATCGAAAGCAACATGAAGATACTACGGGAGGTAAAAGACAATAAGGAAGCTTTCATCATGGAACTGCTCAACAACTTCAAATTCGTGAAGGTTAAGCCGTTTACTCCTTACAAAACTGAAGTGCTGGAAGGATTGAGAGAAGCAGCAGAGGAAGTGAACCAGATCAAGGCCGGAAAGAAAAAGGCACAACCTTTAGATGCGTTTCTCAATGAGCTATAAAGTGGCTACCATTGCCCCTTTCCGCAAGGAGGCTACAAACCTCATTAAAAAATACCCTTCCCTTAAAAATGAACTGGCTGACCTCGGAAGGCAGCTTTCCCATGACCCCACTGCCGGGACTTCTCTGGGGAATAATTGCTACAAAATACGCCTTGCCCTTGCTTCGAAAGGAAAAGGAAAATCCGGTGGGGCAAGGGTAATTACACATTTTTATGTGGCCGAAGATACCGTCTTTCTACTCTCTCTCTAGTCCGACCAGGAAAATATTGCTGACAGCAAGCTCAAAGCACTCCTTAAGCTCATTCATTAAAAAAGCCATGCTACGCGGAATGTAAGCTATAATGTTACCGGTCTTACATTTGATTCACTACCAAAGATAATTAAATTTTTAAATTAGGGGCATTGATGTGCGATTGGATCAGGGGGAAGGAAAAAAAAGAAGCCCCGTATTTCAGAGGCTTCATCATGGTTTTTTATTACTGGCATTCTTCTTCCGGTCTAATGATAAGCAATTCTTTGGAAGCATGAACCACAACACGACTTTCTTTTTTAAAGCCTAGGTTTTCCAGCCATTTGCCCCAAAGAATTAATTCAGGGACTATGCTGGTACTCCATCGGTTAAAACGGTGTTTGGGATGTATTTTTAAACTCCGGGCTTCCAGCCGCTTGGGAGTGTTCTTCTTTGAGTTCATTGTTACAGCTTTCAAGGATTAAAAGAACCCGCCTTAGCCTTCCTTCCGCACTGTAACATGCGGTGCAAGAGTTTCCCTGCTTGCAGGCATAGCGAGCAGCTCTTAGTTGATTAAAAACTAATCGTGTTACAGTTTCAAGGAGTAAAATTAAGATTCCATTTTCGGTTTCCTACGGACACTGTTGCTCGTATGATAACACAGTAATAAGATAAAAAAATATAACAACAAATATACGCAAAAGTTACGGCCATTCCTAAAAATTGTATACATCTTTTCTGTGGCCAATTTTAATGACTAATATCTTTAAAATAGACTTATGAACTTCATAAATGACGCGGTAGTCTCCTATTCGGATTCTATAAATTATGTACCTTTCAATTTGATACTACCTACAGGATGAGGAATATGTTCTAGGGGTCTAGCTTATCTATTATTTTCTTAGCTGCTTTCTTAGGAATTTCTTTAGGTAATTAAGCGCTGTTTTAGTGAGGTGAACATCGTACATCATAAACCCCAAATAGCTATTGCCTTTTTGAGGGTTACAGTATCCTCTTTCTTAATTTTCTCTATTCCCTGCAAATCTATTTTATCTTCAAGTGCCTCTAAAAGCTATAGGTCTTGCAATGATACTAATCCAGCTACCTGCTTTCCATATTTAACTGATGACAAACCTAGCTCCTTTATATTTAGCTTTGGATACCAACTCAGCTAGATTGGCCCTAGCATCAGAGAAACTAATATTTTTCATTTTAACTAATTTTTGTACAGTAGTTAACCTAGGTACAATTATGATAAAAAATATTTATTCAAATAACCTACAGATTACCTAAGGAGAGGAGGTGTGTTGGTATACAATCTTCTTGCCCCTTTCCTTCAGCCTCCCATCCCCGTTAACATAGGCATACAACGTATTTCTAGTAATCCCTAAACGTCCAGCCACCTGACTAGCTACAGCATTACGGTCTTTCATTGCCATCATGGCTAGTTTGATGCTTCCAGCATCCATCTTACGCGGCCGACCACCAAGCCTACCACGGGCCCTAGCAGCCGCAAGACCCGCTCGGGTTCGCTCAGAGATCAACTCCCTTTCAAACTCAGCCAGTGCGGCAAACAAGCTAAAAACAAAACGACCATTGGCGCTGGTAGTATCAATTTGAGCACCAAGCTCTGTGAGTACTTTGAGGTCTATCTCACGTTGTTGTAGCTGTTCAACGATAGCTATTGAGCTCCTTAAGATCACGGCCAAGCCTATCGAGCTTCCATACCACAAGCGTATCGCTCGGTTGTAAAGCTTTCATGCAGGCAGCTAATCCAGGGCGATACTCTTTCTTGCTGGAAATATAGTCTTCATAAATGCGCGCCTCATCAACGCCGAACTTGATGAGTTCACCCTTTTGCGGAATTAATTTCTGGGATCCATCAGATTTAGAAACGCGGGTGTAACCGATGAGCATAATTTGTCTTTTAAGTTGTCATGAAAGACCAAACCTACTGGGTTTTATTGACATAGAAAAATACTTGAGTAAAATGACACATTTTAGATGAGTAAAGTGACAGAATGGATGGTGTCATTTAAACGATCGATTAATGGACAAATTAATATTCTATCAATAGCCTCTAAATCTCTTTAATTCTATTTCT
>JAKSDE010000140.1 GCA_022360235.1 Cytophagales bacterium | reverse complement strand
TTGTGAGCTAAGATCGTCATTTTAAGTGTAAAAATACAGTATTTAATACTGGTTAAGGGTCGACTAGTTAATCTAAAGAATTGTTTAATTTAACCAGGGAAGGACATGAAAATAGATACTGCTCGGGTGAGTACAGAAGATCAAAATTTAAGAATGCAACAAGACACCTTGCAAAAGGCAGGGTGCCAGAAAAGCTATCAAGAGAAAATCAGTGGTGCTCAGGTTAAACGCGGGGCTTTGGAAGAATTGCTCAAAAACATCAGATTAGTCGAAGGTGTCCATGGAAACGAACACCTTTTTATATCTTTGATGAAAACTTTTTCTCCTTGATCTTAGCAGCTTTACCTTGCTTATTTCTTAAATAATATAGCTTAGCTCTTCTTACAGCTCCTCTTTGTTTCACTTCTATGTTGGCAATACTTGGAGAGCAGAGAGGGAAAATTCTTTCAACGCCCACACCATTAGATACTTTACGTACAGTGAATGTTTCCCCATTAGTGCCTTCCCCTCTTCTCCTAATAACAACACCTTGGAATTGTTGAATTCTTTCTTTATTGCCTTCTTTAATTTTGACATGTACATTAACAGTATCGCCTGCGTTAAAGTGAGAAAAGCTATTTCTTTGCTTACTGTATTCGGTTTCGAAAAATTTCATCAATTCATGCATAACCGTAAGAATATTTTTTAGAAAGAATGCAAATATAAGAATATTTTCTAAACTTTTTTAAGTCTGCTGAAAGCTGTTTGTTTATAGCATCTTTTAGTAACTGCTGTTACGCAGTAGATGTGATAGAATACATCTTGTTCAACGCCTTCCATGCTGCCTGGTTCGCTTTTATGAGCAATGTATGTAAAAGAATAGTTTACCTTAAGCCTACGTATTTTATTGAAAGGCATTAAAATGAAGCTCAAAAGTATGTAAAAACAAAAAGCCTTAGGAACGTTTGCGATAGCGATAAAAGCTTCGCAGATTTAAGTATGGAAAGTGACATTGTGGACCAACTATTGTAACGAAACCTAAGGCAATTATGTAGCCAAAAATAAGCAATTAAATTTTAAAATCAAACTATATAGTCGACCCTTAAGAACGCTCAATGATTCTATTTTTTAAGTTCCGGGTTCCGAGTTCTGGGTTCCGAGTTCCGGGTTCTGGGTTCCGAGTTCCGGGTTCTGGGTTTCGATAGGGGACGGTAGAAAACACGCCTCTCATGGGACTTGCTTAGGTGCTTTACCGAGCCTAGGGCATGCTATTTTTTGCAAGGTTTTGGAGTGCCCTAAAGGTTTTTCTTGCCAATATGGCTACGCTATACATGCGTTTTTGTGAGCTAAGCTAGTCATTTTAAGGGTAAAACACCGTATTGAATACTTGTTAAGGGGCGACTATAATAATGTCCACGCAACCTCAACATTTTCCAGGAGCAAGCTACCCATATGCTTAGGAGGCAGATTTTTGTGGTTTAAAGTTGAAAAACAGGGTTAAACTTTGTATATTTACCTGAATCCTTAAGCGTCAAAACTTATGCAAGTGGAAGTAGTAGCTCTAGCAGAATGAGTGGTTCAATACGCTCATTATCGATACCCCCAATAGCGAATAAAATGACTTTAGAAGAAGCACAAAGCAAAGTAGATGCATGGATCAAAACAAAAGGGGTAAGGTACTTCGATGCGTTAACAAATATGGCCATCCTCACAGAAGAGGTGGGTGAAGTAGCAAGAATCATCAACAGAAAGTATGGGGAGCAATCTTTTAAGGAGTCTGATAAAGATAAAAATTTAGAAGATGAATTAGCCGATGTGCTTTGGGTATTGATCTGTCTTGCTAATCAGACCGGCATCGATCTTACCCGTGCTTTTCAAAAAAACTTAGCTAAAAAGGAGCAACGAGATAGTACAAGACACCAAAAAAATGAGAAATTAAAAAGCTAATTTCCCATTTCTCAATGACTCCTTGTCACGAATACCTCTTCAAAAGTTAACCATTCTATATCAAAAAAGCTGCTGGAGGATTGTACCTTCCAAAACAGGAATGACCTCATATTGATTTAACTTTAGACAAAAAGTAATGTCTTCTATAATTTCTGAATTCCTTCTTTCGTAGGAAGAAGGAGAAGCATTGACAATACAGTTTAGCAAGCTACCTTTAGTAAATCGATATAATGAATAACTAACTTGTGAAGAATCGTCTCCCAATTCAAACTGATGTTTGATGCTCTCTACCAAGGCTCCTGCAAAGAGCGTATCTTCCATATTTACTTTTCCTCTCCACCCCGCACAAAGAATAACAACATCATCTTGTTGTTGTAGGCAATAATTAGCAACAGCAGCAAGGTTGAGAAATGCACCTATAATGATTTTTCGAGCTGTATTAGCTCTTTTGATCGCCATAGTACCATTGGTCGTGGTCATAGCAATAGTCCTTCCCTGTAAATCTTTTCGTCTATAACTAAGGGGTGAATTGTCTAAGTCAAATCCCTCTACTTTTTGCCCATCTCTTTCAGCAGTAGCTAGGTAACCGGCTGCTTGCCATTTTTTACATTCTTTTAGAGTGGTTACCGGAATGATCTTTTTAACACCATAAGCAAAAGCGGTCACCATAGATGAAGTAGCACGGAGCACGTCTACAACAATCACTAGTTTTTCTTTTATATCGTAAAGATGAATCAATTCTGGAGAAAGGCAGACTTCTACTTTTTTCATAGAATAGTTTTTAATCTGGTCAGTTCTAATGGGATTTTATAAAAAATTAGGCCTTTAGACTTTTTGATTTTCTATCTAAGATCTATAGGCTTGTGTGTAACCTTAAGTGAGGGAAGGTGAAAACTGCACGCTCAATACTAGTTTTCCACTACTACGCCCATCCTGCAAAACTTTTCTACTCTTTTTTCGATTCGTTTTTCAGGTGAAATCTTATGCAATGCTTTGAGCTGTTTCAAAATTTCTTTTTTGACGGCTTCAGCCATACGAAAAATATCTCTGTGAGCACCTCCTAAAGGTTCTTGAATAACGCCATCAATAAGCTGAAGCTGAAGCATATCTGCAGCAGTTAGTTTTAATACTTCGGCAGCCTGTTCCTTATAGTCCCAGCTTCTCCAAAGAATAGAAGAGCACGATTCAGGAGATATAACAGAGTACCATGTATTTTCTAACATCAATACTTTATCACCAACAGCAATTCCTAAAGCCCCTCCAGAAGCGCCTTCTCCTATAATGAAACATAGGATAGGTACTTTTAATGCAAACATTTCCTTAATATTTCTAGCAATAGCTTCTGCTTGTCCTCGTTCTTCAGCCGCTAAGCCAGGGTAGGCACCTGGTGTATCGATAAAAGTAACAATAGGTTTACTGAATTTTTCAGCTACTTTCATTAATCGAAGGGCCTTTCTATACCCTTCTGGATTTGCCATACCAAAGTTTCGTTCTTGTCTTTCTTTTGTATTTCTTCCTTTCTGGTGCCCTATGAACATAATGGTCTGCCCTTCTACTTTACCTAACCCACTCACAATAGCCTTATCATCTCCTCCTCCCCGATCACCATGCAATTCTATAAAGTCATCTGTAATATGCTTAATAAAATCGAGCGTATAGGGACGATCAGTATGGCGAGAAAGTTGTACACGTTGCCAACGAGTGAGATTTTTGAATGTTTCTTCTTTTAAGTTTTTGATTTCCTTCTCTAGCTTATGAATAGCCTTGGTTAAATTTTCAGTACCTTTTCCCTTCATCTCTTTCATGGCTTTCAGCTTTTCTTCTAACTTTATAATGGGCTTTTCGAATTCTAAGAGCATATACTTACTATTTGAAAAGCAAAAATAAAAATTTATCAAACTCAAGTCTAACATTCATATTGCAAATTAAAATTTATAGACCTAAGTTTGTACCTCTCTAACCTAGTAGCGCTAACCTAATAGCTAGAGCACTATCTTCTAGTTGATAGACTAGCTTAAAGAGCGTGTTAAGGTCTGGTAGTTCAGTTGGTTAGAATGCCTGCCTGTCACGCAGGAGGTCGCGGGTTCGAGTCCCGTCCAGACCGCAAACTACTTGGGGAGTGTGAATCCTAAATAGATTTCATGAGCTCAACCCCTATAGCCTAAGTCCACAAGCGTATCGAGGCAGTTTGTTGCTATCCTTCGTTAACACTCCCAGAAATTAAACAGCGTACAGCCTTGAGCTTAGAACAAGACAGCTTAGTAAGAAGTAAGTGAGATAACGTTACAGGAGCCAGCTCAATGCAAAGGTGCTAGGCTGGGGTAATTATGGGGCTGTAGAAAGCTAGGCAGGAATTGCTTCCATTCAGTCATCGTTTACCCTCTTATACTCAACGGGGGAAGGGAGTGTTTTCTACAGCTCCATTAAGGCTTTTAGATTAGCTCCACTAGCACATGTATCAATACCGCCGTGTAGCCAGCACTGAACCTAGTGAGATTATGTTAAAACTATTTTGAAAACCACTTCATAACATCCATCCCTAGGTTAAATTCTACAAGGGATGTATTCAATGCCCTAACACGATGCATAAAATCTTTATCGAGCTCATCTATCGAAGACTCTTTCTTGATCATAAATATTTCTATCGGCACCCTAAATTTTGCAGCCAGATAAAATCCTTTGGGTAAATCAATGGTTCCACCAAAAAAAATGCTTCCTGAGAGCCTCGGAAGATCAGGAATTGCTTGTTTAAGGTCTTTATTTCCTTGAAATGAGGGCTTCAGTTGGTCATAGCCACCTTCTTGTTTGTAAGCTGAAGACAGCAAAACATTAAACTCATAGCCTAGCGTAAAGCCCTTTGCTAGATAAGAGCCTTCTTCATTAAAACGACAAAATTTAATAGCGATGGGAATTTGTACATATTTTTCTTCTATAGCAATATTGTAAGTTGAGACCTTAAGACGCCTTGTAAAACCGTACTTTGCCCCAATTTCAGGACCCAATTTAAAGATATTATTATGAAGACGGAAACTATAACCTAATACTACTCCTAAGCTAATATTAGAGTTAGCTTTAATGTCTGTGAAAGTATTGTTTTCACTAACTTCGAGTTTCCTACGGGTTTCTTCTGAAATAGCCCACAAATAGGGCAGTCCAAATCCAAAGTCAATCCCCACTTTTGTATTACTGACGAAGCTATTTTTTTCGCTAGATGCTGCCCGAGCAAAAGGCACTGGAAATAACGCGATGAGTAGTAGTCCTTTTGCAAGGAAGGACTTATTCATTATTCGATTCATAGTATATCATTTTAATTTAAACTAGTCGACCTTTAAAAACTAAACGCAAATTTAAGCAAGCATAACTTTCCTTGCAAGACTTCATATGATTTTTTCCATAGGTTACCACGGAGCAAACGAGCAGCAACCTACTTCCTATTTCCCTAGGCGTTGCTTCGCAAGGTTCTGTGGCTAAGAAAAAAACTTGCTGATCTTTTAGGTGAATTTTTAGGGCCTAGTAAGCCTTTATAAGTACAAAAACTATGCTTTAGTGGCTTTTGAAGGACAACGAGCCACGAATAATTGCCCTCAAAGATAGCTATAAGGGTCCTGAGTTGCAAACTCAGAACAGCTGGGGGCAAGTTACTTATCAAGCCCTCGAAAGGAAGCGGCAAGCGACTACTTGAAAAAGTAAACAGAACGCTAAAATCCAACAAAACAGCCAAACAATCCAAGGTGATCAGCCTGCTTAATCCACTCATTAGAGCATGGAGCTACTAGCACCGTCATGTAACAGCTAAGGATACCTTCCTAGAGATGGGCTATAGGATCCACTGTAAGCTATGGAAATGGGCAAGAAGAAGACACCCACCAAAAGGAGCTAAGTGGATAAATAAGAAATACTTTCCTCCACCAGAAAAGTGGGGATACTTCGCGGCCAGTCGAAAAGTGGGTTCAGACAAGACGGAGACAATTCACCTGGTGGGAGCTGGTAAAATACCGATTCAAAGACATCGGGAAATCAAGAACGCATCGAATCCCTCTGACCCCTGCTGGCCTACATACTTCCAAGAACGTCAAACCTGGCAACTGCTAAAGCGTTTAGCCAAACGACCAGATTGG
>JAKSDE010000463.1 GCA_022360235.1 Cytophagales bacterium | reverse complement strand
GCCACATAAGCAGTCGAGGAATAGTATTGAAGGCGTTTGAGTAAGTGTTGCTCATAGCCATTTTGCATCTCCACAATAAATACATTGTTGGACTCATCTCTACATTTAATATCCAGCAGCCCACTTTTACGATGCTCCAATTCGGGTACTTGTTCTTGGGGGATATATCTCAGCTCGACAATACGAAATCCTTTGGGCAATCTCATGATGGCATTTAAGAAGTTGATGAGTCTATTTTTATCGCAAAAAACTCGTTTAAAAGTAAAATCGTTGGTAGGATCTAAATATCTAGGCATAATTCTTGGTTTTTAGGATGATTGCTCATTTCTGCTCCTCAAATTTACGACTTTTTGGGTATTTCTACTCCCCAATCGTAAATTGGAAATGTTCCTTGAGCTTGTTGACAAGTTCTCTTGTCCGGCAATACTTCCTTGTTTCTGTAGCAAGACCATGGTTTTGTGTTTATCAAGGGCCTCTTGGGCTCCCTCCCTCTAGGAGCTTTCCTGGTTCAAGCATACAGAGCCTGTTGCCAACTAGGGTATGGACCAGGAGGAGCATTCGTGTAAAAAGGTACAGGTATGAAAATTATCAACATAAGCCTATTTTTTAGAGAGGGGATAAGAAATTATTACTTATGCTTTTGGTTCAAATGTTCCCAACGGTTCTACTACAAATTTTATAGCCACCGCTGGGCGCTGGCTCCTTATAGTTCTCAAATAATTTCACTCCCTGTGGTTTATCAGCTGCTTGTGCTCGTTCCAGAGCTGTCCTGCTGATTGAGCGCAGCAGCCCCTTGCTCGACCAAGAACTGAGCCACCTCTGAGTGACCGTTCTGAGTAGCGATCATGAGCGGCGTGGTGCCCTGCTCATCAGCCGCTTCGATGTTAGCCTCCTTTTCTTGGAGGTATTTGACCACCTCCAGATGGCCTTTTTGGGCGGCGACATAGAGCGGGGTGGCGCCGTTGGTGTTAGCTTGCTCGATGTTGGCTCCTGCCTCTACTAGATACGACACCACCGCTTGGTGGCCATCCTCAGCGGCCCAAAGCAACGGCGTTGATCCATCGTGTGCTGCATGGTGAATATTAGCCCCCTTTTCTGTAAAATATTGAACCATTTCTAAGTCACCAAGGTAGGCTGCCCAGCTCAAAGGCGTATAACCTTCTGTATCTTCTGGATCAATAGCTGCTTGTGCTTCTTGCACTAAAATTTTTGCTACTTCTTTTCTATTTTTGTCAATATGCCTCCTACTAGCTGTTTCATGTAGTGGCGTATGGTGGTAGTTTCTAATGTTTACATGAGCCCCTCTTTGTAATAGCAGTCGCATTAATGCTAAGTGACCCTTCTGAGCGGCGATCCAGAGCGGTGTGCTGCCCTCACTGGGTGCCTGATTGATCGCTACATTTTTGTCCAATAACAGCTGCACCACCGTAATTTCATCAGCCCTGACAGCTGCTAACAAAGCTTCTTGTACCAAGATATCCTGAGGGTTTACGGCAGCCCCTCGCTCCAGGAGCAACTGCACGATGGGCCATTGGTTTTCCCGCAAGGCGACGTAGAGCGGGGTAGCTCCATCACTCTTTGCCTGATTGATGTCTGCCCCTTGATCGACCAGATACTGGGCCACTTCAAGGTAGCCCTTCTCGACGGCGATCCAGAGCGGTGTGCTGCCCTCACTGTCTACCTGATTCACGGCGGCCCCTTGATCGACCAGATACTGGGCCACTTCAAGGTAGCCCTTCTCGACAGCGATCCAGAGCGGTGTGCTGCCCTCACTGTCTGCCTGATTCACGGCGGCCCCTTGATCGACTAGAAACTGGGCTACCTCCAGATGGCCCTGCTGGACGGCACTCATAAGCGGTGTGCTGCCATCACTATCTGCCTGATTCACGGCTGCCCCTTGATCGACCAGATACTGGGCCACTTCAAGGTAGCCCTTCTCGGCGGCGATCCAGAGCGGTGTCTGCCCGTCACTCTTTGCCTGATTCACGGCGGCCCCTTGATCGACTAGAAACTGGGCTACCTCCAGGTGGCCTTGCTCGGCGGCACTCATAAGCAGTGTCCTGCCATTACTGGCTGCCTGATTGACATCTGCTCCTTCGAATACTTGCTCAG
>JAKSDE010000335.1 GCA_022360235.1 Cytophagales bacterium | reverse complement strand
TGCCATACAGGTTTTTCTTGCCAATATGGCTACGCTATACATGAGTTTTTGTGAGCTAAGAGAGTCATTTTTAAGTGTAAAACACAGTATTCAATACTTGTTAAGGACCGATTTTTAGTCTCGCTGGCAAGCGTTAAGATCAAATGGATATTAGCCTACCATCGCTCAAACAACTAATAGCATTGCCCATCGCTTCAACAATCTTTACCTTTGTTAGCTAAAGCAATAAGCTATGCTACGAACACACACATGTGGGGAACTACGCCCTGCCCAAGTAGGACAAGCTGCTACCCTATGTGGCTGGGTACAAAAAATAAGAGATAAAGGGAGTATTCTGTGGATCGACCTACGTGATCGCTATGGGATTACCCAGTTGATACTAGAAGAAGGAGCAGCAGCGCAGGAGCTGTTTCAACAAGCAAGAACCCTGGGCAGGGAATATGTGGTGCAGGCGTGTGGGGTGGTGGTAGAAAGGGCATCGAAGAACAGCCATATACCTACCGGCGAAGTTGAACTACGTGTGCAAACGCTAACGGTGTTGAGTCCTGCTAAACTTCCTCCCTTTCTTATTGAAGATGAAACAGATGGGAGCGAAGACTTGCGTATGCAGTATCGTTATCTAGATTTAAGAAGGGCACCCATGCAGCGTAACCTCATGCTTCGTCATCGATTGTTGCAGCAAACTCGTACCTACTTAGAGCAACAACAATTCATAGAGGTAGAAACGCCTATGCTGATCAAATCTACCCCTGAAGGAGCGCGTGATTTTGTCGTTCCCTCGCGTATACATCCCGGTCATTTCTATGCCCTGCCCCAGTCACCCCAAACTTTCAAGCAGCTCTTGATGGTAGCAGGCTTTGATCGCTACTATCAACTCGTAAAATGCTTTAGAGATGAAGATCTTCGGGCTGATCGGCAACCTGAGTTTACGCAAATCGACTGCGAGCTAACTTTTGTAACGCAAGAAACGATCTTCCATATTTTTGAAGGTTTGGTAAAACACCTCTTTCAGTGTATTAAAGGCATTACGCTAGAAAAATTCCAGCGTCTCTCTTACGCAGAAGCAATACGCTTGTATGGGACTGATAAACCAGATCTCCGCGTTGGAATGCCTTTTATAGAATTGAACTCCCTAGCACAAGGGAAGGGCTTTCGCGTGTTTGATGAAGCAGCACTAGTGGTGGGTATTTGTGTGCCAGGCGGAGCAGGGTATACGAGAAAGCAGTTAGAGGCATGGACCGAATTTGTCAAAAAGCCGCCGCTTGGCGCAAAGGGCTTGGTGTATGTGAAATATAACTCAGACGGAAGTATTAAATCTTCGGTAGACAAGTTCTTCAGCCGGCAGCAGTTAAGCGCTTGGACAAAAGCAGCACAAGCGCAACCTGGCGACATGCTGCTTATTGTAGCAGGTGAAGTACAAGCCACGCGTCAGGCACTGGATGCATTACGCTTAAAAATAGGCGATGCGTTGGGCTTACGCGCTAAAGAAAAGTTTGCCCCCCTTTGGGTGGTAGACTTTCCGTTGCTGCAGTGGGATGCAGAAGCACAGCGATACACGCCGATGCATCATCCGTTTACAGCTCCTCAACAAGAAGATATTCCACTGTTAGAAGAAAAGCCAGAAGCCGTTCATGCCCATGCCTATGATATGGTTATCAACGGGGTAGAATTAGGAGGAGGGTCTATTCGTATTCATGAAAAAGCGCTACAAGCAAAAATGTTTAAAGTGCTTGGTTTGCGCAAGGAGGAAGCAAAGCAACAGTTTGGCTTTTTGATGGATGCCTTTGAATATGGAGCCCCCCCTCATGGAGGAATCGCTTTGGGCTTCGATCGCTTATGTGCTTTGCTAGGGGGTACTGATTCTATTCGAGCATTCATTGCTTTTCCTAAAAATAATGCCGGCCGTGATGTAATGATCGGGGCCCCCTCAACGATCTCAGAAGCGCAACTGAACGCGTTGCATATCATATAAAGTAAGCAATCTCCTTTCCTTCTTGGGTCATTGTAATGATCCATACCCTTCCTCTTTGGCTCCCCTCCCCTTTTGTCCGAGAGAGCCCTTATGTAGCTTATATTTTAAGGGCTTTTTGTTTTTTTT
>JAKSDE010000158.1 GCA_022360235.1 Cytophagales bacterium | reverse complement strand
TCGTCGAACAACTGTCCCAGCTCATACGAAGACAAGTAGTGCAGAAACGTAAGCCCAATAGAAGCTATGCCAGAAAAACCCAACAAGGCAGGTATAAAAAATATAGATAAATATATTAAGTTTGTGTCATTATACCTTATACCTTAGGGGGAAAGAGCCTGTGGGTGTCCCCACAGGCTCCGACCTACCCGACAATACTTAAAAATTAGAATGACCTAGCCCTGCCCGTGCAGGGGTGTACTACCTATCAATCTGGTACATCGACAGCTGCACTCCGTTCTAGCAGGAGTTGTACGAGATTTCGGCCACCTTGAGCTGCCAAGTGCAGGGGCATTCTATCATCTGTTAAATTAGCTGCCCGTGGGGAATTTTGAGAAGCAATCCACTTTGCTCGCAGCTTTTCTAAGAGCTCTCTCTTTTTTGTTGGATCTTTATAGATAACTCCCCAGTTCTTGATCTCCATCCCACTAGTACTTTCTAATAGATCTATCACTGTTTTACCATCTATCTTACTTTTAATACTAAAAAGAGGTAGCCATATTAGCAGCGCTTCATCTACTACTTTTTGTGCTATTTTTTCTACTAGTAGGGGTGGTAGGTTTTCCCATTCATTGCTCTTGTCTTCCTCGTCATTATCTTTTTCGCCATTTTCCATACGCTTAGCTAGCAATGAAGGTCCCTCTTGATTCTTCTGCCCTATTATCATTTCACGGAGTCTTTGCTCTGCTTGATCAATAAAGTTTAGTAGCACCTCTATTACAGAATAATTACACATTCTGATAGCTATATGTAGGGGCGTTTCGTTGTCACTATTCCTTACATTGATATATGCACCGCTTCGCAAAAGTAGTTCCACAACTTCTGGATAGTTCCCCTCAGTTGCCAGGTACAGGGGCGTCCGACCAAAAGCATCTGGTAGGATATCTGTGCCTGCATTTATCAGATGTTTTACGACCACTAGATGGCCATAGCAAGCTGCTTTGTGCAGGGGCGTACTACCATTATCAGCTTGTGCATTGACATCTGCACCATTCTTTACCAGGCACTCTACGACCTCTCTCTGGCCCTCTTCAGCTGCCATGTGCAGGGGCCTATCACCAAACATATCTCGTACCTCTATATCTGCACCCCCGTCTAACAGGAGTTGTACGACCTCTCTCTGGCCCTCTTCAGCTGCCGCGTGCAGGGGCGTACTACCATTATTAGCTTGTGCATTGACATCTGCACCATTTTCTAGAAGTCTTCTTACTTCCTCTATATTGCCATTTTGAGCTGCCCGGTGCAGGGGCGTACTACTTACGCTCACATTATTACCTGCTGGATAGATTTCTACCTTTCTTTTAGCACAGCTTACTGCTAACACGAGCAAGAGTATAGTTAATTTTCTCATTTTAATCATTTTTTTATAGTTTAGTTAAATTTAATTTTTATTGACTTTACGTGGTTCGAGTTATCTCTAGTAAAGTTTTATCTAGAGGTAAAGTTAAAGAAAGATTAATAAAAAACAAAAATTTTCTAAAAAAATTTTTTAAATGTAAGCTGCGTAGCACTCCCTCTTACCAAAATTTGTAGGGGTACCCCTAGTCATTTTTTAGGATACCCTAGAGACGCTCAGCAATGCATTTTCTCGCAAATCGCCTGATTTACTCCTAACTAACCTGTAGGCCATACAAGGACAATAGCTTCCTATATGTAGGATTACTCTCGTGACTTAGCTTTTTCTAAAGCTACTCCGATCTTCTCATGGCCCTACTTATGGTGCATCTTCTTTTTAGAGGAGTTTTTTCAACGCTGGATCTTTTCCTCCCCCCCACCCCCAGGAGAATTCTTTCATTTTTTTATTTAGATAACTTGCTACCTCTTTTCGGCCACTTTCATCTGCCAAGTCCTTGGGCGTTTTCTTATTCTTATCCTTTGCATCAATCTCCGCGCCCGCTTCTATAAGGAGTTTTACGACATCTAGATAGCCCCATTTAGCTGCCCAGTGCAGGGCTGTACTACCATCCTCACCTAGTGCATTGACATCTGCACCTTTGTCTATTTTGTCTATCAGGAGTTGTACGACCTCTATATGGCCCCCTCCAGCTGCCCAGTGCAGGGGTGTACTAGCATCCTTAGCTAGTATATCGACATTTGCATTATTTTCTACCAGGAGTTGTACGACCTCTATATGGCCCCCTCCAGCTGCCCAGTGCAGGGGTGTACTAGCATCCTTAGCTAGTATATCGACATTTGCATTATTTTCTACCAGGAGTTGTACGACCTCTCCATGGCCCCCTCCAGCTGCCCAGTGCAGGGGCGTCCCACCCTCCTTATCATCTTGTGCCTTTTTATCTGCACCCTTTGCTAGCAGGCATCGTACGACCTCTACACGACCCTCTCTAGCTGCCCTGCCTAGGGGCCGCATACCATCCTGACCTATTGCCTCTTGATCTGCACCCTTTGCTAGCAGGAGTCTTAAGATATCTAAGCACCCAGCTGCCACTTGCAGGAGACTACCATCATCCCTAGCTACTACCGCATTATTTTCTAACAAGAATCTTACGACATTTAGATGGCCATTTTCAGCTGCCAGTTGCAGGGACGTCCTACGAGGACAATCTCGTGCATCAATCTCCGCGCCATTTTCTACCAAGACTTTTACGACATTTAGATGGCCATTTTCAGCTGCCAGTTGCAGGGGGCTCATACCCTGATTACTTTCGATAGTTTCCCCCTGGGCTTCAAGGAATACTCTGGACTTTAGGATATTGCCCTTTGGAGGTCCCACTGGTTGATTGACATTTACGCAACCGGTGGCTAGAAGGAGGTTTAAGGCCTCTAGGTGGCCATGCTCAGCTACCCAATGCACGAGGTTCATACCCCAATCATCTGTTGAGTTAACAACATCCTCCGCTCCTTCGGTAAGGCACTTCCTTAACTCCTTTAGCTCGCCGCGCTTAATTAGCTCTTGCAGCGTCACCTTATTAACGCTCACGCTCACATTATTTTTTTCACAGACATACATCTCTCTTTTAGTACAGCTTACCGCTAACACAAGTAATAGTATAGTTAATCTTTTCATCATAGTTAATTTTTAATTTATTTAAATTTAGTTTTTATTGACTTTACGTGGTTTGAGTTATCTCTAGTAAAGTCTTATCTAGAGGTAAAGTTAAAGAAAGATTAATAAGAAAACAAAAATTTCCTAAAAAAATAAATGTAAGCTACGTAGTGCTCTCTCGTATCAAAGGGGTTGAGAGAGGAGCCAAAGGGGTGCCTGGGATGACTCCCAGAAAGGCAAGTTTTTCCTCGTTTTTGTAACAATCTCTTCCTATACGCAGAGCTACCCTCGTGGCTTAGCTTCTTCTAAAACTGCTACGACCTTCTCATGGTCCCTGTACACTACCCTATGCAGGGGCACTTAATCTTAATCTTGGTGCATCTTATCATCATCTACCTTTCTTCCTCCGAATATATTGAGGTCATCTAAACCCCCTACCCCTAGTATTGCTTGCACAGTAGTGCCCAATCTTTCTCTAAACATTGCTATTGCTTCGACCACTGGGTTCTTACTAGCTGCCCTTTCCCAGGGCGTACGACCATCGTTATCTCGTTTATCAATCTCTTCGTTTGACAAATTATCTATAAGAAGTTCTACGACCGCTTGATGGCCCTTTTCTGCTGCCCAGTGCAGGGGCGTACTACCATCATTAGCGGGCGCACTGAGATCTACACTCTTTTCTATCAGGAATTCTACAACCTTTATTTGGCCCTGTTTAGCTGCCCAGTGCAGGGGCCTATTACCATCATTAGCGGGTGCCTCTTTATCTACACCCTTTTCTAACAGGAATTCTACAACCTCTATTTGGCCCTGTTTAGCTGCCCAGTGCAGGGGCCTATTACCATCATTAGCGGGTGCCTCTTTGTCTGCACCCTTTTCTAACAGGAATTCTATAACCTTTACTTGGCCCTCTTTAACTGCCACATGCAGGGGCCTACTACCATCATTAGCGGGTGCCTCTTTATCTGCACCTCCTTCTATCAGGAGTCTTACGACCTCTTGACAGCCATATGCTG
>JAKSDE010000328.1 GCA_022360235.1 Cytophagales bacterium | reverse complement strand
TTTTAAAAAACAGTTAAATTTATTACTTTATATCACATCAACTTGATATATCCTCCAATTTATTAGAACTTACATTTTTTTAGAACGGCAATTTTTTAAGCTATGCGCAGTGCCAAACTACTTTTTTTAGCATTCACGCTTTGCTTTGCCCTTTTTTCAGACCCCGGGCAATGTACTGCCCAATCTTTTACACATAAGTTCCAAAAGAACAACCGTAAGTTTTACAAGCGGAGATTTAAGAATACACTGAAAGCAGAGGCCCAATGCACGCGACTTTTAAAGAAAAAGTACAGGGAGAAAAACAAAAAGGTAGTAGTACGTGGCAAAAAGCCGTCAAGTGTACCCTTAGCCGAATATGACCCCAATGATCGCCCTCCTAAACCAAAACCTGCACCTGTCGCTAAAGCTGAAACGAAAGATCTCCACGACAAAACATTCGAGGAACAAACGCTTGCAGAACGACACCAAATAGAAGATGAAGTGCTGGCAAAAAACCAATTACCCACTCCTACTTCCACAAAGCATGAAGAAATACGCAAGCAGGTCAGCGAGCAGCTCAAATCCCATAAAGACGGTGAGCCACTTAAACTCGAACCACTCTACTTCGTATTCGACGAAGATGAATTTTCCGTGGTAGATATGGAGCCCTTCCTGGTGGCAGTAGAGTATGCCCTCCAAGGGAGGATCATCTTGATCGAAGGGCATACGGATAGCCGCGGACAGGATGATTACAACGTGACCCTATCCATAAAGCGGGTAGAAAAGATCCGCCAGCTGATGCATGACATGGGGGTACCCGACGATCGAATCTCCGTAGTAGGGTATGGAGAAGAGATCTCTACCCATGAAAATAGCTCTCAAGAAGGACGACAAAAAAACCGGCGGGTAGACTTTACGGTCTTTTAACGATACACCCAAACACATCTACTTTTTGTCAAGTTTCAGCCTACTCGTGAAGTAGGTCAATCCCTGTGGAAAAATATGAAATTAGGCAAACGAACCATTCTTTTGTGTAACCCGGTGATTTCTTTGAGGAACTTTGCCAAATAGCGATTAACCAAGGTCTCACAAAGCTTTTACAAAGGCACACGGGAGCATTCAATTTGCGAAAGAGTTCAGGAGTATTTGGTCTTTTAACGCACCAGGTGGATCGTACCCCGATCCACTTCTTGTCCCATCCTATCCGTTATGACATAAAAGTAAACACCCATTGGGGCTAAGTTCCCTGTAGTCACAAAGCCATCCCAAAAAACCTCTTCCCCGGGGCCGAATTGTAGCTTTTTTACCAGGGCCCCGCTTTTGTTTACGATATCCACCTGCCCTTGGACCTCACCGGGCACCTGGAAAATCCATTTTTCTCCTAAAAACGGGGAGAAAGCCTTTCTCTTTTCCGCGCATTCACTGCCCGTAATGGTAAAAGCCTTCGACCACTGGCAGTTATCTTTCCCAGAGATCAAAAAGGTGTATAC
>JAKSDE010000323.1 GCA_022360235.1 Cytophagales bacterium | reverse complement strand
TTTTCATAGTTTTAAAATTTGAGTTAGTTAAAAAAATATGATTGCAATAGTAAGAGATATTATTGAGAAAACGAAATGATTTTTTTATTTTAATGAAATTTACGCTCTATAAAACCACTCTCTCCAATTTTAAGCTCATCAGGCAAGGAGAAAAATCTTACCTACAAGCAACAAATGATGCTGCGGTTGTTTGTGAACCTCGGTGGTTTTTCTAAAGCCAACTCGAGCGTAGAGGGTTTTACAAGACAGATTGAAGCTATTATCAAGGAAGGCAGAGAGCTCCCTGAGTTCAAAATGTGGGCTTGCGTGTACTTCTTACGCCTTCACTTCATTACACCCTCCCTCGCCCCCCAACATCTAACGATGTTACGGAGGGAGAAGAATCTCATGTTTGCTAAAATTACTCCGCTAAAACTTTAGCCAAGTTGTAACCTACATATACTTGGATGAATTGGTTGGTATAATTTTTACCTTCTTCAGGT
Organism: Cytophagales bacterium; assembly: GCA_022360235.1. GTDB lineage: Bacteria > Bacteroidota > Bacteroidia > Cytophagales > Amoebophilaceae > JAKSDE01. The sequence goes on along the minus strand of JAKSDE010000323.1, from coordinate 722 downwards.
TTAGCCTCCTCCTTATCAAAAATATCTCTCACACCAAAGTTGTATCTTGCGCCTACAATGAGACCAAAATCAAATGAGTATTCTGCTCCCCCAACGATAGCGAAGTCAATGTTCTTGAACTGCCTTTTGAGATCTTTTTTGAGAACTACCCTCGCCCCTTCCTTTTGACCAGAATCAAACCTCTTAGCACGCGTTAAGAGACCTACTTGAGGCCCTAGGTGAAAGCTTAAACCACTAGGTAAGTGAAACTTAGCCAAAACGGGTACAGTAAGATAGTCTAACTTTAACTTAACGTCCTTATTTTTTCTATTACCAACTCCAGCATAGAGTGCTTCTACCCTTATACCCCATGTATCGTCAAACATATACTCCCCATATGCACCCCCGTGGAGGGAGAACCTTGCGTTGTTGATACCCGTCCTACCGTCATCAGAATATTTGTATTTAGAAATCCAAGAGAAATTACTCCCTACTTTGGGGCCGAAATGAATTGTTTGTGCCTTGACACCTGGTACAAAAAGTGCCGATGCAAGCAGAGCTGATAAAATTACTTTGTTTCATAGTTTTAAAATTTGAGTTAGTTAAAAATAATTATGATAGCAATACTAAGAAATAGTATTGAGAAAACGAAATTAAATAGATTTTTTATTTTAATGAAATTTACGCTTTATAAAACCACTCTCTCCACTTCTAAGCTCATCAGGCAAGGAGAGAATTTTACC
>JAKSDE010000486.1 GCA_022360235.1 Cytophagales bacterium | reverse complement strand
TTATCGTTGATCCTTCTACCCGCCATAATTACTTGGGGGTTGTAGCCTAAGCTCTCTGCTTTGTAAGTTAAATAATAGGGATCAACACCAATGCAGTGCCCCCCGACCAGCCCGGGCTGGAAGGGCAGGAAGTTCCATTTGGTCCCTGCTGCATTCAGCACTTCGTGGGTATCGATATCCAGTTTGTCAAAGATCAGTGCCAATTCATTCACAAAAGCAATGTTGAGATCACGCTGTGCATTTTCAATGACTTTGGCAGCCTCAGCCACTTTAATAGAAGAGGCTTTATGCGTACCGGCCTTGATGATAGATTGGTAAAGTTGATCTACTTTCTCAGCAACCCCAGGCGTACTCCCACTCGTAACCTTACTAATGTTAGGTAAACGATGTTGCTTATCCCCGGGATTGATCCTTTCGGGAGAGTACCCACAGAAAAAATCTTGATTAAACCGTAAGCCGCTTATTTCTTCCAAAATGGGCACACACACTTCCTCCGTACACCCGGGAAATACAGTGGATTCATAAATAACAATATCTCCCTTCTTAAGCACTTTCCCTACCGTAGAGCTTGCTTTTTCCAAAGGAGTTAGGTCCGGCGTCTTGTAATTGTCTATGGGTGTAGGTACTGTTACAATAAAAATGTTAGCCTCTTGTAATTGATCGGGATCATTGGTATAAGCCAGTTCCGTGGCCTCTTCAAGCTCCTGCTTATTGACTTCAAGGGTACGATCCTCACCTTTTTTCAACTCACAAATACGTGCTTCACTAATATCAAAACCAATAACCTTGCGGGTTTTTCCAAATTCAACGGCAAGGGGAAGCCCTACATATCCTAGTCCAATGACTGCAATTATATCCATTCAAGAAGTTACTTTGTAATATTCTTTGTACCAGTCTACAAATTTCCTTATCCCCTCTTGGATACTCGTACCGGGTTTAAATCCCGCTGTATTCACCAAGTCCTGCACATCAGCATAGGTAGCTGGCACATCCCCGGGCTGTATCGGCAAGAAATTCTTTTTTGCTTTTTTCCCAGTGGCCAATTCTATGGCTTCAATAAAATCCATCAGCTTTACCGGGTTATTGTTCCCTATGTTATAAAGTTTGTAGGGCGCTGTACTTGATGCAGGGTCAGGGCTATCGCTGTTCCACCCTGTATTAGGTGAAGGGACGATAGGAATTAGGCTCTCGATCCCTGAAACAATATCATCAACATAAGTAAAATCTCTTAACATTTCACCATTATTATAGACATCAATGGGTTGGTCTTCTAAAATGGCCTTGGTAAATAAAAACAATGCCATATCCGGGCGCCCATACGGCCCATAAACGGTAAAAAACCTCAACCCGGTAGTAGGCAACCCAAAAAGATGGGAATAGGTATGGGCCATT
>JAKSDE010000233.1 GCA_022360235.1 Cytophagales bacterium | reverse complement strand
GAAGCGAGTAATTGGCAGAAATATGCAGTGAATGCCTTTCAATACTGGCCAAGAAATACACAATTATTATGACGTTCCCAATACTACAATACCCCCCCCCTACCCCCCTGGCAGCAATAGCGGGCTGAAAAAATAATGAAGACTTGCATCAGCGATCGTTTATGGAATTAATACAATTTTACCGCGTAAATGTCCCCCTTCGCTTAATTTATGGGCTTTCTGAACTTGCCCCAATGGAAAGGTATATGTTACTACAGGTTTTACAAGATCACTATCAACTAATTTAGAAATGATACCTAAAAGCCTGTGACTTGGATTTGCCCAAACGTGACTAGCTTTAACAGAATATAACTTTGCTAGATGCGCATCTGGAACAGTAGTTATTGAGATTAACACTCCTCCCTTCCGAAGTACTTTATAGGATCGTTTCTGAGTAGCTCCACCTACTCCGTCGAACACAACATCAACATTTTTTACACAATCTTCGAATTTTTGACTACAATAATCTATCACTAGATCGACAACTAGCTCTTTTAAAAATTCGTGATTATGCTTTGAGGCCGTTCCAATGACCTTGGCACCACGAACCTTAGCCAATTGAATAGCGATACTTCCTACCCCACCAGCAGCTGCATGGACTAAGACTAGCTGACCTGCTTGAACATCTGCCAAATCTAGTATTCCTTCTGCTGCAGTTATACCTGCTACTGGCAATGACGCAGCTTTAATAAAGTCAACATTTTTTGGCATCAAAGCTAGTTCTGACTCATTTACTGTAGTATATTCAGCATATCCTCCCATTTTATCCATATTAAATATCCAAACACTCGATCACCAATTTTGAAATCTTTCGCTCCATCACCCAAAACGACCACCTCACCAGCAATATCTAGTCCTAAAACAGCTGGGAAGGATAATTTCTTCTCACTAGAAATACAACCGCTTTCACGAACCTTCCAATCTATAGGATTAACCGCTGTTGCCCTCACTTTGACCAATACTTCTCGGATTCCTGGAGAAGGCGTTGGTAAATATGATAGCTTCAACACATCTTGAGAACCAGGTCGGTTAATGGTGATAGCCTTCAACAGTATTGAATACTTGTTAAGGGTCGACTAGATAGGCAAGAGTTTGTAAAAATAGTTTGTGGGCCTGCGTGGACTTGAACCACGGACCTCTACATTATCAGTGTAGCGCTCTAACCACCTGAGCTACAGGCCCTTGTAGCCTTATTGATTGTTGAAATTGTATGTCAGTTAAGTGAATGTATAAAATTCACAGGAGGATCTATAAAATAAGATGTAGAGGTAGGAGCCAAAGAGGATAGTCGCTACTCTTTAAAGGAGATATTCCAGCCACACCTTCCGGTACGGCTACCTTGTTACGACTTAGCCCTAGTTATCATTCTAACCCTTAACAGTTCCTAAAACGGCCACCATCTTCAGGTCCTAACGACTTCCATGGCTTGACGGGCGGTGTGTACAAGGTCCGGGTACGTATTCACCGCGCCATGGCTGATGCGCGATTACTAGCGATTCCAACTTCATGAGGTCGAGTTGCAGACCTCAATCCGAACTGAGACGCCTTTTATAGATTCGCATCCTGTT
>JAKSDE010000280.1 GCA_022360235.1 Cytophagales bacterium | reverse complement strand
GCTTGGGTTGAATTGAATTGAATTGTTTTACCCAACCTCCCGGACCTACCCCAATGGTCCTCCTCATAAAAACAAGACAAGGCCATGTTGGGGCACTGAACTACCTGGAAGGCAGACGTGCTAAAGGGGCCACCTCTCCACACAAACAATTCTACTAACCCTAAGAGCTGGCGGCAAACCCCCGAAATCCACATAGCTACTGTCCCAGGGCACAGCATGGGGGCCCCTGGGGCAGCTACAACCTACCTTCACCAGAGGCCACAGGGCCCCGCCATGGCCTAAACAGGACCAACCTAAGGAGAACAACATAGCCAACCACCCCTGTGCAAGATCAAGGCAGCTGCCTTGCTGCAGTAAGCCCAAAATCTGAGTCCTCCCTGTCTGACTCAAGCAACCAAGTGAGACTGTCAACCGTGGATGGTCCAGGTGATGAGGAGCTGCCATCCAGATGCAGCTGTGTACTGTATAGTATCTGCACATTCCTCAGCAACTTGTGTAACAACAGACAGATATGATGGCTCATGGTGTAGAAAGCCAGGGGGATACCAAGAGCTTTACATACCCGCTAAACAAAGGGTAAACCCCACTCCTGCACAAGCAATGCAACCCCACTGCAGTCACACAACATGTGTTGCCATTGGGACATGGCACGAAACTGATGCACATGGCAGAATGGGCATCGCTCATGTTCAAGCAGGGTGCTAAAGGAACCACAGCCCCATTCATCATGTGCACATGCAGCTAACAGAAACTATAACCCAAGTGTGCTATTGTGGTGTAAGCAGGATAGTGTGCTGTCAAATACATAGCGCTCCACTCCTCCACTACTGGTAATCCTCTACCACGTTGTGTATCTGCGCTGTCGACTAGGCACTTAGTAAAACAGCTCCGATGATAGCTTTTCCGGTTACCGCTATGCCCCGCCATAGCATAGCAGTGCTATGGATGCAAACAGGTCATTAAGTCCTTTCAAGGCAAGCCTGTGGCTATACTGCAGATCATCATGTATCAGCTATGCAGATGCTTGGTAGATCCACTGCACACTTGTACTGGCAGGGTGCAGCGAGTAAAATGTACGTAGTGCAACTAGGCCTTCAATTGATGATGTGGTGAGTTTCCTGTGGTGCATGCCGCACTGTTCTTTTTGGAATTCTTCCACAGCACTTTGTAT
>JAKSDE010000406.1 GCA_022360235.1 Cytophagales bacterium | reverse complement strand
TTCATAAAATCTTTTTAACTATCTTTATGTAACACTCCCTGATTTCTGGCCATGCTGCTACCCAAGCTACAGGTTTGGGACTTTTAACCTGGCAGGTCTATCTCCTGCTGAAAATACCAGCCTTTGCTGGACACACAACTCGGAACTCAGATGTGTGCAGTCTCACTCAAAAAGTACGGGGAAGAAGTATAATTACTAGAAATATACTAACTTGCTTTCCCAAATTTGAGGGCGACGCACAACGAGTACACTACGAAGTAAAGATTACATGACAAGCTTTTACACTGTATATTGAATCATAAAACACAAAAATATTAACGATGCGGCTAGCTTATTTTTTTATAGTAGTACTTCACCTCTTTTTCTGGCGAGCAAATCCTTCACAAGCCCAGGTCGATCGGAGCAAACTTCCTAAAGCAGGACCTCCTCCTGAAGTAAAATTGGATGAATATGAAAAAATTGTCTTAAAAAATGGCTTGACGCTCATTTTAGTTGAAAATCATAAGCTACCACGGGTAACTTTTTCGTTGTTTTTCGCTAACCCTCCTATTCCCGAGACCGATAAGGTAGGGCTTTCCTCTATCACAGGAGAACTACTGCGCAATGGTACGAAGAAGATGGCGAAAGAAGAGCTCGACGAAGCTATCGACTTTATGGGAGCAAGCTTAGCAACAAGTGCTTCAGGCATTTACGGACAGACATTATCAAAACACACAGCTAAACTACTGGAGCTCATAGCCGATGTGATGCTAACTCCTGCTTTTCCTCAAGAAGCGTTTGATAAAATAATCAAACAAAGATACTCTTCCCTTCAAGCAGCAAAGAATCACCCTAATAGAATAGCCAACAGGGTAGCTGACGTTTTGGTCTATGGAAAAAATCATCCCTATAGTGAGATTGTCACTGAGGAAAGCTTAAATGCTATAACACTTGAAGACTGTAAAACATATCACGAGACATTCTTTAGGCCTACCCATGCCTACTTAGCAGTAGTGGGCGACATTCAAAAGAACAAAATTAAAAGGCTAGTAAAAAGATATTTTGGTCAGTGGAAAAAAGCGCTGCTCCCTAACTTTGAATACGAGACACCTACACAACCGCCCACTAATAAGGTAGCATTTGTAGATAGGCCTCATGCTGTGCAATCTGTTATCAAGGTAGTTTATCCCCTACAACTAAAGCCTACCAGCACTGATTTAATAGCAGCCAAGCTGCTCAACCAAATACTAGGAAGCGCTAGTGGAAGACTATATATGAATCTAAGAGAACAACACGGGTTTACTTACGGTGCTTACTCACATATAACTGATAGCCCATATATAGGAAAATTTAGTGCATCTGCAGCAGTAAGAAACGAAATAGCTGACAGTGCTGTGGCAGAAATACTGCTCGAAATGAAAAAAATAGTACATGATAAAGTGGGTAATGATGAGTTACAGCTTGCTAAAAATCAGATGATAGGGAATTTTATTAATTCCTTAGAAGCTCCTGAAATGCTAGCCAGCCTTGCCATCCATATGGATAGGTTTGGCTTACCGAAAAACTATTATAAGAATTACCCGAGTGAGATAAATGCTATTACACTAGACGCTATCCAACAGGCCGCGAAAAAATATATTTATCCTGATAACGCCTACCTACTTGTAGTGGGTAGGGGAGAAGGATTGGCAGATAAGCTGAGAGAATTTGGTGCTATTACTTACTTTGATGAAGATGGCAATGCACTACAGTAATCAATTGATAGGGTATATGAAAAGTGATGGGGCGTTAGGTTGCTACTTAATTGAAAGGCGTATTAGGGCTTTATACTAAAAAATAGTATTTTTTTAATCTACGTTCAAAGCAATCAAATCTATCATTAATCAATAAATCTCCCATCTTGAATACACAGTTTACGATCGGCCATTGCTGCAAAGGTCTGGTTGTGGGTAGCAAATACCAAGGTTTGTCCTAGTGTTTTTCTAAGGTCGAAAAATAATTGATGAAGTGCTTCTGCATTTTTAGAATCTAAGCTTCCACTAGGTTCATCGGCAAAAATAATCTTAGGATTGTTGATCAGCGCCCTGGCTACAGCTACCCTTTGTTGTTCTCCGCCAGAGAGTTCTGAAGGCTTATGATTTGCGCGATGTTCAATATGAAGCAATGCTAAGAGTTCTTTCGCTTTTTTTTCTACCGTTTCTTTTTCCAACTTTCCCAGATAGCCAGGAATACATATGTTTTCTAAGGTGGTAAACTCTGGTAACAAATTATGAAATTGAAAAACAAAACCTACGTACTTATTTCTAAAGGCTGCTAGCTGTTTACCCCTTAACTTGAGTAAATCATCGTTTCCCAACTGTAAAGTGCCCCTATCAGGCTTATCTAGTGTAGCAAGGATGTGCAAGAGCGTGCTTTTCCCTGCCCCCGAAGCACCTACAATAGCGATGATCTCTCCTTGTGCTACCTCGATATCAATTCCTTGGAGTACTTGCAGGTTTCCATAAGATTTAGTGATTGCCCTTGCTTTGAGCATCGATTACTAATATTACTACGTTGGCTTCATTAGGCTTTACAATGATACTAATAAAAATGCTACCTAGGCAACTATAAAATTATGAGACTGTTGCAAAACTAGGTCACTCCCCTGCTTTATGGGCTATATGGGAGTATTTTGATACTTTTTACAACAGTCTGATGATGTTTGATATATAGCAGCAAAAGCCGTAGTTTCGTACCAAAAGCAAAAAACATGAACATACACGAGTATCAGGCAAAAGAAATTTTAAAAAAATACAAGGTCAAGGTTCAAGAAGGAATCGTTGTCGATAGCCCTGAAAAAGCCGTAGCAGCTGCGCAAAAGCTTCATAGCGAGACAGGCACTGCATGGTATGTGATCAAGGCACAGATTCATGCAGGGGGGCGTGGTAAAGGAGGAGGCGTTAAACTTGCCAAAAATTTTGATGAAGTGAAGACGCTATCAGGCCAAATCCTAGGCAAGCAGTTAGTAACCCATCAAACAGGGCCCAAAGGGAAGAAAGTGCACAAAGTACTTATTGCAGAAGATGTGTATTACCCCGGTCCTACTGAAACACAAGAATACTATGTGAGTATCCTTCTCGATAGAGCAAAGGCCTGTCCTGTGATCATGGCTTCTACAGAAGGGGGAATGGATATCGAAGAAGTAGCTGCCCAAACGCCAGAAAAGATTATTAAAGAGTGGGTTGACCCATCCATTGGCTTACAACCTTTTCAAGCCAGGAAGGTTGCTTTTGCCTTGGGGCTACAGGCCCATGCCTTGAAAGAAATGGTGAAGTTTATTATAAATCTTTACCAAGCTTATGTAGGCACAGAAGCTTCACTTTTTGAGATCAACCCTGTCCTTAAAACTTCTGACGATAAAGTTTTAGCAGTAGATGCTAAAGTAAACTTAGATGATAATGCTTTGTTTCGCCATCCTGACTTGGCTACGTTAAGAGATACGCTAGAAGAAGACCCTTTAGAAGTAGAAGCTTCTCAATCAGGGCTCAATTATATAAAACTCGATGGTAATGTAGGGTGTATGGTCAATGGCGCCGGGTTAGCCATGGCCACTATGGATATTATCAAGCTTTCTGGCGGAACGCCAGCTAACTTTTTAGATGTGGGCGGTAGTGCCAGTGCAAAAACAGTCGAGGATGGATTTAGAATTATCCTCAAAGATCCCCATGTAAAGGCTATATTAATCAATATTTTTGGAGGTATTGTACGTTGCGACCGCGTAGCGAACGGCGTGGTAGAAGCCTATAAAAACATTGACCACATTGGGGTACCAATTATTGTCCGACTGCAAGGTACCCACTCGGAAGAAGGAGCCCAAATTATTGAAGATGCTGGCTTAAAAGTGTATTCAGCAATTCTATTGAAAGACGCTGCTGAGCGAGTTAAAAAAGCTCTTCATGCGTGAGCAAGCTTTGTGGTAGACTAAGCGCTCGTAGTTCAATTGGATAGAACGTCGGATTTCGGCTCCGAAAGTTGAGGGTTCGAGTCCTTCCGAGCGCACAAACTATTTTGGGGGCTGTAGAATCTTAAAAAATTGAGACTATTGCAAAACTAGGCTATATCCCTTCTTTTTTTCTTGTCCGATTTCTTGGTATTCTTTGCTAAAATCTTTGGGTGTTGGTAAATCTTTTAAATCATTGATGCCCAAATAAGCTAAGAATTTTGGAGAAGTACCATACAAGATCGGTTTCCCCAGGGCTTCAGCTTTTCCTTTGATTTGAATAAGTTCCTTTTCTAATAATTTTTGGATCGTATAATCGCATCCTACCCCACGAATTTGTTCTATTTCTGTTTTTGTAATAGGCTGCTTGTAAGTAATAATCGCCAGCGTTTCTAAAGTAGCTGTTGACAATCTCTTTTTGGCGTATTGCTTGAGCAGGCTTGTAATTATGGGTTGATAGGAAGCCTTGGTTAAAAATTGATATCCCCCTCCCAAATGAAATATTTGAAAAGAGTATTGTTCATCTTCATACTTAGCTAAAAGGTGAGTAAGTGCTTCTTCTATGGCTGCTTCGTTCACAGGTGCTTTCAATGCATCAGAAAGACACTTTTGTAATTCAACCTTTGAAATAGGAGAGGTTGCACTAAAAATTAAAGCTTCGATATGTCGTTCTAGCATAAGTTTTCATCTTTATTGGGCCTGTAGAAAGCTTCCCTAATTTTTCTAAAAGTCTCCTTTGAAAGTCAATAAAGGCTTATAATTTGATAGAATTTTTTTAAATTCTACAGCCCCTTATTCAATTTTGCAGCAATAGAATGCATAGTGTGCGGTACTGCTTTTAGTCTTTCTTTACGAATCAGATTACCCGTGTCGACACAAATACCATACGTACCATTTTTGATTCTCACCAACGCACTTTCTAATTGGGCAATAAACTTTTGTTGTCTTGCTGCTAACTGACTCAAATTTTCTTTTTCCGCTGTATCAACACTGTCTTCAAGCATTTTAATGCTCATCTCAGTGCGATTGTCATTCTTTCTACTTAACGCTTCTTTAATAAATTTTAATTCGCCTTTTGCCCTTACCAATTTTTTAAGGATAATTTTTTCAAATTCTTTTAATTCTTTAAGAGAATACTTTTTTTGATCGGCTTTTTTCATGATTTTATTTTTTTATCGAGCGATTTTAAAAGCTTACACGGTTATTGTCAATAGATACTTTGTCAATTAATTATTGAGATAGCTTATTATAAAAATATGTAAATTTCACAGTATGTAAAGAAAAAATAGTTCTATCTAAACTTACTTTGGTAATTATAAAAATATTTTCTCTATAATTTTATCAAAAGTTGCGTGAAAATTTCAGTCATATCCCCTTAAATTTTTTACAGTCTCTCTTAGATGAAGCAAAATAAGCAAAAAAGATATTCTGAAAAGGAAAAGCAAGAAATATTTGATAATGAATTTTTACCTCACATTGAGGCTATATACAACTTTGCATATAGCTTGAAGCCTAATGTAGAGGAAGCAAGAGATCTAGTTCAAGAAACACTCCTCAAGGCGTTTCGGTTTATCACCTCATTTGAGCGAGGCACTAATGCGAAGGCATGGTTGTTTCGGATATTGAAAAATACATTTATTAATGAATTTAGGAAACAGCAAAGGGCGCCTTCGAAGGTTGATTATCAAGAAGGAAGTATTTACTATAATATTGCTGATAAAGCAGAAGGGTTAAGTAAGAATTTGGCAGTAGAAGTGTTGAAAGATTTAGTAGATGACGAAGTAGCCATCGCCCTCAATGCGCTACCTATTGATTTTCGTACTATAATCATTTTAAGTGATCTAGAAGGGTTTACTTACAAAGAGATTGCTAAAATTTTAGATGTACCCATTGGTACAGTGCGCTCTAGATTACATCGGGCTAGAAATGCTTTAAAAGAAAAATTACAGGCCTATGGCAAAGCGATGGGATACAAAGATAAAAGACAAAAAAAGAAAAATTAAGGCACATCATTGTATAAACAGCGTAACTTGATTGCACGTATGTTGAGTAAACTTAAACATTTTTGCAGAGTGGCTACGTGCTACGATAAGCTTGCCGAGAGTTTTTTGCTTAGGTTAACGATTGCAGGAATATTAGTAGGGTTAAAGTGAAAGTCCACATGCCCTAAGAAAAGTGTGTTTTGTCTTTCTTTTTTCTACATAGTCGCCCCTTAACAAGTATTAAATACTGTGTTTTTATACTTAAAATGCCTATCTTAGCTCACAAAAACTTATGTATAGCGCAGCAATATTTGCAAGAAAAACCTTTATGGCACTACAAAACCTTGCAAAAAAATAGATAGCTTCGAGACTGTTGCAAAACTAGGTTAAATCCCTTCTTTATAGGCTATATGAGAGGATTTTGGTGCGTTTTGCAGTAGTCTAAGATCCGCCTTTGAAAAATGGCGTTCAGGGGGGCTGTAGAAAACTAGGCAGGAATTGCTTAATTTAGTCATTTTTTACCCGCTTATATTCAAATACGGTCAAGGAGGTCTATCGAGCAACTTTTTGACGGGGAAAGGCGTGTTTTCTACAGTCCCCTATCGGAACTCAGAACTCGGAACTCGGAACTTAGAACTCAGAACTCAGAACTCGGAACTCAGAACCCGGAACTATTTAATTACAAAACACGAGTCTCAACACTGTATGAAACTAAACTTAAAAAATCCCCTTGCTTTTTTTGACTTAGAAGCTACAGGTACGAATGTCATTCATGATCGTATCGTAGAAGTGGCTATCGTCCAATTGATGCCCAATGGTGAAAGGACAACGTTTACTAAAAAAGTAAATCCTACTATCCCCATTCCCCCAGAATCGAGTCTTCTCCATGGTATTTACGATGAAGATGTCAAAGATGCTCCCACTTTTAAAATGATTGCTAAAAGTTTAGCCAAATTTTTAGAAGGGTGTGATCTTGCTGGCTTTAATATTTTACGTTTTGATATTCCCATGTTGGTGGAAGAATTTTTAAGAGCAAAGGTAGATTTCAAAACAGCACATAGAAAGCTGATCGATACACAGAAGATTTTCCATTTGATGGAGAAAAGAAATCTTTCATCTGCTTATCAATTTTATTGTAACAAAACACTAGCAGGGGCACACAGTGCTATGGTAGATACCCTGGCTACCGTAGAGATATTAGAAGCACAAGTAGCGCGTTATGAAGGTGCTACTGTAACCGATATTTCCGGTAATAAGGTGGGTACCATTAAAAATGACATGAAAAAACTCCACGAGTTAACAACCTCTACGATGATTGACTTTGCCGGAAGAATGACCTACAATGAGGAAGGTAGGGAGGTATTTAATTTTGGTAAACATAAAAACAAACTTGTCAGCCAAGTTTTAAAGGACGAGCCTACGTATTATGATTGGATGATGCAGAGTGATTTTCCACTAGACACAAAACGAAAGTTGACCCAGATAAAGTTGAAATATAGGTAGTCGCCCCTTAATAACACTCGATGGTTCTATTTTTGATGCGTTTGGCAGCAGGCTAAGTTCTGAGTTCCGGGTTGTGTGTCCAGCAAAGGCTGGTATTTTCAGCAGGAGATAGACCTGCCAGGTTAAAAGTCCAAAACCTGTAGCTTGGGTAGCAGCATGGCCAGAAATC
>JAKSDE010000318.1 GCA_022360235.1 Cytophagales bacterium | reverse complement strand
TGAACCACTGCTGAAGTGTCGAAAGCGTAAGGACGAGCTCAAAACCGAGGGGTAGTCGTTAACTCGGGATAAACTTGGCGGGAACCTGTTTACTGGCCAAGTGGTCTGCGGCATAAAGGTGGCCTGAACTTGCCTCAGGCTCTTGTATGGAAGGTGGGAACCTGTGTGTTGATGCTAAGGGAGAGATTCAAGTGGAGGCCCCCCAAGAATTAGAGTACCAAAGCAACACCCAGGGACGGATTGACCTGTAGTAGTGTCGAAGCTGCTGTAATGGGAGTGGAGCGAAGGGGTCGAGTTATCCGTCCTAATTAATTAGTCAACCATAAAAATGGGAGGAGCTCAATTGACTAGGACAAAACCATTTTGTATTTCCCAACAAAGCGTTATGGCCGCTTGGGAAAAAGTGAAGGCCAACAAAGGAGCCTATGGGATAGCTCATGAATCCATAGCGGATTTTGAATCAACTCTTAAAGGCAACCTGTACAAACTGTGGAATCGTATGTCATCAGGCTCGTACTTTCCGCCCCCAGTCAGGGGAGTGGAGCGATCGAAATCCGATGGCCGAAAACGTTAGCTAGGGATCGCGACAGTGATGGATCGTGTAGGCCAAGGAGTAGTGAAAAGCTACCTTGAGCCCCTAGTGGAGCCGAAATTCCATGAAGATTCCTCTGGGTATGGTCCTGGGAAATCGGCCTTGGAAGCGGTCGTTGTAGCCAGGAAACGTTGCTGGAGTCCTGACTGGTGCATAGCCCTAGATATCAAAGGGTTGTTTGATAATTTGGATCATAGTCTAATGATGAAAGCAATACGATACCATACAGAAGAGAAATGGATCCCTCTTTATGTGGAGAGGTGGCAGAAAGCCCCATTGCAAAGAGAAGAAGGAGAGCAGCTCGACAGGAAGCAAGGCACTCGGCAAGGAGGAGTACTGAGTCCCTTATTGGCCAATATCTTCATGCATCATGGCTTTGATACGTGGATGAAAAGACAGTTTCCCCCAGTGAAGTTTGAACGTTTCGCCGAT
>JAKSDE010000167.1 GCA_022360235.1 Cytophagales bacterium | reverse complement strand
ATAACGTTACCAGGCTCACTGTTCCTTGCATTAGTAGCCATTTTACCAGCTATTGCCCATCTTATAGGGATAAGTAGACAATTTAGCCAGTATTATGGAGGTACCTCTTTATTAATTATGGTAGGAGTAATTCTAGATACCTTACAGCAAGTGGAAAGTCATTTACTCATGCGTCATTATGAAGGAATGATGAAATCAGGTAGAGTAAGAGGGCGTTCTCAAAATATTGCGGTGGCTTAATGTATGCTCTTTTAAAGACAACGGAAGAAATAGAACAGATTAAAGAAGGAGCGATGATCTTGAGTAAAGCGCATGGACTCATTGCTCAGAAAATAAAGCCAGGCCTAGCAACGAAAGTACTGGATAAGTTAGTAGAAACGTTTATCAAAGATCATCATGGAAAGCCATCTTTTAAGGGATACAAGGGATTTCCTTTTACACTTTGTATCTCTATAGGAGAAAATATCGTGCATGGATTTCCAAGCGACTATGAACTAAAAGAAGGAGATATCGTTTCTATAGATTGTGGTGTCTATTATAAAGGATTTCACAGTGATGCAGCTTTTACTTACCCTGTCGGAGAGCAAGGTAAAGAAGTGATGGACTTGCTTAAAATAACAAAGCAAGCATTATATCTTGGAATTGATGAGGTAAGCGTAGGAAAACGAGTAGGAGATATTGGATATGCTATTCAAAACTATGTAGAAAAATATAGCTATTCAGTAATACGAGAGTTGGGAGGGCATGGTATCGGAAGAAGATTACACGAAGCCCCTAATGTACCTAACTATGGAAGAAGGGGGAGAGGAGCAAAAATAAAAGAAGGGATGGTTCTTGCGATTGAGCCAATGATTAACTTGGGTAAAAAATATATTGTTCAGGAAAGAAATAACGGAGCTTTTAGAACTTTAGACAGAAAGCCCTCGGTACATTTCGAACATACTGTGGCAGTAGTAAAAGGTAAAGCTGAGATATTAACAACTTATAAGTATATAGAGGAAGTTTTTAAATTTTGATATGGCAAAGCAAGCACCTATTGAACAAGATGGAATGGTAGAAGAGGCCCTGCCTAACGCAATGTTTAAGGTGAGGTTATTAGGCAATGATGTTTTAATAATGGCCCATACATCTGGAAAGATGAAAAAATACCATATAAAGATATTTCCCGGTGACAAAGTAAAGCTAGAAATGTCACCTTATGACTTGACAAAAGGACGTATCGTTTATAGATACTAGTAATTGACACGATAAGAAGGATATTTGCCATGAAAGTAAAAGCATCTGTAAAAAGGCGAAGTAGTGAATGTAAGATTGTGCGTAGAAAAGGAAGAGTATATATTATTAATAAGCAAAAACCAAGATTTAAGCAAAGACAAGGATAAATATGGCCAGAGTATTAGGTGTAGATGTTCCAGATAACAAACGTGGAGAAATTTCCCTTACCTATATTTTTGGTATCGGACGGAGTTCTGCTAACAAAATTCTTGAAGAGGCAGGGGTAAACAAAGATAAACGAGTAGCAGATTGGACGGATGAGGAGTCGAACAAAATTAGGGCTATTATCAGTGAAAAATATAAAGTAGAAGGAGACCTCAAGTCTGAAATACGCTTGAACATTAAAAGGTTAAGGGATATTGGCTGTTACAGAGGGAAGAGACACGGAATGAAGTTACCTTCGAGAGGACAAAAAACAAAAAATAACTCCAGAACCCTAAAAGGTAAACGGAAAACAGTGGCTAACAAGAAAAAAGCGACGAAGTAAGTCAAAATATTAAGTAGGAGCTAGGCTACCTTGAAATTAAGGGAGCAGAAGCAAGAACCTAGAGCTATAATGATATAATTAAGAAAGATGTAATATGCAATAGGCATACGAACATTCCAAAGGCTATGGCACAAAAAAGAAAAAGTAAAGCAAAAAAAAGAGTTGTAAAAGTTGATACAGTAGGACAGGCCCATATCAAAGCTACTTTTAACAATATTATTATTTCAATGACCAATCAAAGTGGTCAAGTAGTTTCATCGTCTTCTGCTGGAAAAATGGGATTTAAAGGCTCAAAAAAGAATACACCTTATGCCGCACAAATGGCTGCTGCAGACTGTGCAAAGGCTGCTTATGGACTGGGGCTAAGGAAAGTAGACATCTATGTAAAAGGGCCAGGGGTTGGTAGAGAATCTGCTATTAGAACTATTCAGAGTTCGGGTATAGAGATTGGTACGATTAAAGACGTTACCCCCCTCCCTCATAACGGCTGTAGGCCACCAAAGCGTAGAAGAGCTTAACTTTATTTTAAATAAAATATAAAAAAAATGGCAAGATATAGAGGTCCTAAAGCTAAAATTGCAAGAAAGTTTAATGAACCTATTTTTGGTCCAAGTAAAGCCTTGCAAAGAAAGAACTATCCGCCTGGTCAACATGGAAAGGTACGTAGAAAAAAGAGTGAGTATGCATGGCAATTAATGGAAAAACAAAAAACAAAGTACACTTATGGTTTACTAGAAAGACAGTTTGCAAATATTTTTCACAAAGCAGCCCGAAAGAAAGGTGTCACAGGTGAAATCTTATTACAATTGCTAGAAGCCCGCCTTGACAATGTCATCTTCCGCTTAGGAATAGCACCCACAAGAAGAAGCGCAAGGCAGCTCGTACTGCATAGACATATTGTAGTCAATGGTAAAGTAGTCAACATAGCTTCTTATACCTTGAAACCAGGTGATTTAGTGGGTGTACGTGAAAAATCAAAATCATTGGAAGTTATTACAGAGAGCTTATCCACACATCGTAAGAAGTATTCGTGGTTAACGTGGGATAGCAACCAAATGATGGGGAAGGTGCTTACCTTACCAAATCGGGAAGAAATTCCTGAAAAGATTAACGAACAAAGCATAGTTGAGTTATATTCTAAATAACGGATATACTTGTGTTTCATCTATTTATAATGATCATTCAAAAATCGAAAAAATGTCAGCGATAGCTTTTCAAATGCCTGAAAAAGTCTCCATAGAAAAGACAGATGATTTCTGTGGTGTATTTACTGTTAAGCCACTTGAAAAAGGGTACGGTGTAACCCTGGGTAATGCACTAAGAAGAGTACTCTTATCTTCCCTAGAGGGATATGCCATTACGTATGTCAAGATCCCGGATATTGTACAACATGAATTTTCTACCATCAAAGGAGTTGTAGAAGATGTAGCTGAGATAATCTTAAACTTGAAAAAGGTTAGATTTAAAAAGCTTGTTGATAAGCCAGAAGACAAAATATTAATCTCAGTCAGTAAAAAAACAGTTTTTAAAGCAGGAGATATTGCTAAAGCAACTTCGTCTTTTGAAATTCTTAACCCTGACTTCATTATCTGTAATCTTGATAAATCCACAAAGTTTGAGATGGAGCTTACTATTGAAAAGGGGAGAGGGTACGTACCTGCAGAAGAAAATAAGCCTTCTGAACAGGTTTTCGGGCTGATCCCTATTGATGCTATTTTTACACCCATTAAAAACGTAAAATACTGTGTCGAAAATACCAGAGTAGAGCAGAAGACTGACTACGAAAAGTTAGTCATTGAAATCCAAACCGATAAATCTATTCATCCCAAAACCGCCTTAAGAGATGCTGCGAATATCTTAATTAACCACTTTATGTTATTCTCTGATAAAAGCATCGTTTGGGAATCAGAAGATACAATAAAAGGAGAATTATTAGGCGAAGAGCTACTGCGTGTACGTAAACTATTAGAAACCCCTCTGAGTGAATTTGGCTTGTCTGCTAGAGCATTTAACTGCTTAAAGTCTGCCAACCTAACGTTGCTAGCTGACATTGTGAAATTAGAAATTGCTGATATAACGAAGCTTAGAAACTTTGGAGCAAAGTCACTCAAAGAAATTATACAATTGATAGAAGAAAATAAGTTAAGCTTTGGAATGGATTTATCTACCTACAAATTACCTTAAAGGATAAGCGACTTAGCAACACTACTGGAGCGTAGAGAAAGATATAGTTTCCAATACTTAATTTATACATGGAAAGACGATGAGACATGGGAAAAAATTTAATCATTTAGGAAGAGTAGCTTCTCATAGAAAAGCAATGCTTTCTAATCTAGCGAAGGCCTTGATTCTCCACAAAAGAATCACTACTACAGTGGCTAAGGCGAAAGCACTGAGAAAGTTTGTAGAACCTATCATCACTAAGTCAAAACAAGATACAACCCATGCGAGAAGAGTAGTATTCTCTTACTTTCAGGATAAGGAACCGGTAAAAGAGTTATTTAATCAGATTTCCGATAAGATAGCAAATAGGCCCGGAGGATACACAAGAATTATTAGGATAGGCCATCGCCTAGGAGATAACGCAGAAATGTGTATCATCGAGTTGGTAGATTACAATGAGTACTTAACCAAAGAACACAAGGCTAAAAAGACTAAAACTAGAAGAAGTAGAAAAAGCGCGAAAGCACAGACTGAAACATCAGCACAAGCGTCTTTAACAACTTCTCAGGAAGATGCAGCCAATGCCCAGAAGATAACATCAGAGAAAACAAAAACGAGTGCTACTGATACTGAAGAGAAAGTAGATAAAGAAAAAGATACCCCTCAAGAAGAAAACACCTCTTCTTCAGGAGAGACTGATGAAAATGGCAATAAAGATGCTTAGTTGTTTGATAGGAGGAGAAATTTTATTTTTGTACGCTATAAGTATAGTGAGTACTACATAGTACACAGGGGAGAAATCAACGTATAGGCCTTGTTCATTGAAGGAGATGACTATACACTACAAATTGCTAAGTGCTTTACCGCTATGGAGGAGAAATAAAAGGAGGAGGCAAGATAACGTAAGCGTAAACGCACTAACCTTTGAAAGAAAATTTTTTCAATAGTAACCCGCTAAGAGGGGGCAACTATCTTAAAATAATCCTTACCGATGAGCATCATCAAAAATATTCGTAGTAGGCAAATTCTGAATTCTAGAGGAAATCCAACCATTGAAGCAGAAGTACTTACTGAAAATGGTTTTATAGGAAGAGCAAGTGTGCCATCAGGTGCGTCTACTGGCAAATATGAAGCAGTTGAGTTGTGTGATGGTGATAAAATGAGATACTTGGGGAAAGGTGTTCAAAAAGTAATCCATCATATAAACAGTACCATTGCCGATGAACTTACAGGCTTTTCAGTCTTCGATCAAAGAATGATCGATCAATTGATGATTGAATTAGATGGAACAGACAATAAGTCAAAATTAGGTGCTAATGCTATAGTAGGTGTATCGTTGGCTGTAGCAAAAGCTGCTGCTAACGAAGCACACATGTCCTTGTATCGTTATCTTGGCGGCGTCAACGCTAATACACTCCCTGTACCCATGATGAACATCCTCAATGGAGGAGTACATGCAGATAATTCCCTCGATTTCCAAGAATTTATGATCATGCCGGTGAATGCTGAATCCTTCTCTGAGGCTTTGAGGATGGGTGTATAGATCTTTCATCATCTAGGCCATATT
>JAKSDE010000322.1 GCA_022360235.1 Cytophagales bacterium | reverse complement strand
CCCATCATAATACTTCAGGGTCGACTAAATAAGTTTTTGTGAGCTAAGATAGTCACTTTACGTGTAAAAACACAGTATTGAATACTTGTTAAGGGTCAACTAATTATTAAATTAGTGTCATTATCCTGAGAGGAGGATCTAAAACTCAGAACTAAAGTATTTTTTTAAAATGGCTTGATTAATCTGTTTTATCAGGGAAGGCCCTTCATAAATAAAACCTGTGTAAACTTGTACCAACGAGGCACCTGCTTCTAGCTTTTCGATAGCATCCTCTGCTGACATAATGCCTCCTGCTGCAATAATAGGAAATGCTTTGTTAGACTTCTCACTAATATAGCGAATTACTTTAGTAGAGAGGTTGCTAAGTGGCTGTCCGCTCAATCCACCTAGGCCTATTTTTTCGATTTCTTGCGTACTGGTTTTTAAATTATCTCTTTTGATAGTCGTGTTAGTAGCAATAATACCTGCTATCCCTGTTTGCTTGACTACTTCAATAACCTCATCGAGCTGTTCATAGGTAAGGTCTGGCGAAATTTTAAGAAGTATAGGCTTGGGTTGGGGCTTTTTCTTGTTGAGTGCCATGATTTCTTCTAATAAATCTTTGAGGTAAGTCTTACGCTGCATAGCTCTTAATTGGGGAGTATTGGGCGAGCTTACATTAATAGCGATATAATCAGCTACTTCGTAAAAGGCTTCAAAGCAATGTTTATAGTCTGAAGTAGCTGTTTGGTTGGGTGTATTTTTATTCTTCCCAATGTTAACCCCTATAATTGTTTCAGCCTTGTTTTTTCTTAGACTCTTTTTAATATCGGCAGCTCCTTTATTATTAAATCCCATTCGGTTGATAAGTGCTTTATCCTTGGGAAGCCTGAATAAACGGGGCTGTGGGTTACCTTCCTGGCTGTAAGGAGTTATCGTACCTACCTCAATAAATCCAAATCCAAACACAGCTAACTCGTTAGTCATTTCAGCATTTTTATCAAAGCCAGCTGCCAATCCTACTGGATTAGGAAAAGTCATTCCCCAAAGGTGTCGTTGTAGTCTTTTGTCCTTGATGTGATAATAACGTTGTAAGACTTTTTTAGCAAAAGGTAGTTTGAATAAAAATTTGATGAGCTTACAGGCGATTCTATGGGCTCTTTCTGGCTCATAGAAGAAGAGAAGAGGTCTAATGCTATTTTTATATATTGTAAAATCTGCCACGATGGAGTACTAACTTTATGCTAGAACAAGCTAATGCTCTTTTCTTTGTCTACTACTTACACCCTTTCCACGGGGTCTCCAATTCCAAGTTGAAAGTTTGTCAAGGTTACCTAAGGCAAGCTGTGGCTACTAAGGTTGTCTTTCATGAATTAAATTACCCATAACATCTTTGCCTTTCAACATTGATACACCTCGATAGCTTTTACCCCTATGGTTATGTTTTATCTCGATCTTACAATTGCGTATTTTACATCTAGGAAGCTCAGGCCAATTGAGACTGATACCAAATTGAAGGTATACATCCGATCGCTCAAAAAGTATTGTTCTTCCTTTAGTAATTTCATCTGTAAAGTATTGGTACTCATAGGAGGTCCTCCAGAAGAGTCTGAAGTATTCTGAAATATTTTTCTCAACGGTTATACCTGCATTATAAAATATTCTTCTTCCAGTAAATTTTTTATTAGGCAACTTAGAAAAGGAGAAGTGCTCTCCCATCCTCACATCCGCTAATATAGCGTATGCAGGTTTGTTAATGATTTTAAAACCCATCATACCAAAATAACTTTTATAGTAAGTTGTTTGCTGAGAAGTATTATAATTTCCTAACTTTTCTTGCTCAGCATTAGGCCTTAACGTACTAATTGTATTGACACTAACGCCTATCCCCCCACCTAGTCTAAATCTTTTTTTGATTTCTGTATACAAACTCAATGTAATAGGTGTAGTTCTACCTGTTCCTTTAAACACCACTTCCTCTTGTGGGTTGCTTCTAACACCACCTATCCCGCTATCACTAAAATTTTCTACTGTGGTGTTAGGATCCTTAAACCAGTTAATAATATAAGCAACCTCTGGTTCAGCTGGGTTAATTAAAAAGAAACGGTCCTCTCGTTTGAGCACTTCCATTTTCTGAACTTTATTTTGATAGAAGGACAAACCATGCCCCCCACCTATGTCTACATGGATATTATTCAATATTCTCCTTAAAGTAGGTTTTCCTGAGGCAAAACAGAGATTATTCGTGAGAAGGAGAAGCAATATACATAACAACCGTTTCCCTAAACTTCGCATAAGCTTATATTTTTTCTTTGGCAAAAGCACAATATAATAATTTTTTATAGATCCATATTTTTTCAAGTTGTTCCCAGTAAAAGTGTCTATGATTCACACTCCCCCAAATCCGTAGGCACCGATTACAACGTTTGGGGCTATCAGGTGGCAAAGGCGGGAAACACGTCATAGCGCCAAGTCAATGAATTATTGCTACAGGTATTTCTCTATCGGTGTTTTGGCAGCGAGCTGGGCAGGTCGGTAGGCAGTTAGTAGTGTAATGATAATAACACTGATGACTGTATATATAAAGTCACCCACCTCCCTTTTAATGGGATAAGCATCTAAAACACTGGTTTGTATACCTAATGATACAAGCCCAAAGTGTTGTTGCAACCAACTAATCACCCAAGCTGCTACTACGCCTATTACAGCTCCCAATAAAGCAATAAACATCCCTTCTATCAAAAAAATGAACTTTACTTGCTGGGGAGTGGCTCCTAATACATATAAGATGGCCATGTCTTTTCGCTTATCTAACACTAACATGGATAAGGTGAAGAAGATGTTCAGCGAAGCCACTACTAGAATAAAAGAAAAAGTCACAAACACAAAAAGTCTTTCAATTTTAATGGCTTTTGTTAAGTTGGCGTGTTGTTCGTCGCTATTCAAAACTTGAAAAGACGCAGGGACAAGTAGCTTTAAATTATTTTGTACCTCTTTACTAGGAAAGCCTGCTGCCACTTGTATTTCTAAAGCTGTTCTTTGATGGCCCATATCCATCAGGTCAATGGCAAAATCTAGGGGGACAATCGCATAACTTTCATCGAATTGTTTTTCAATGGCAAACACTGCTCCTGGCAGGATATCTTTCTGCTGATATAATTGACTAGGTATAAGTACACTCCCCTGGATGTGCTTAGGATAGAAAGCTTGGAGTGCATAAAACGCATTGGATAAGTCGACCGATAAGGCATATTGTATACCTCTGCCTATAGCCGCCCAGTTTCTATTTCCCTCTTTTAATAGAAGCTTTCCTTCTTCTATGAATTCTTCTAAACGACTTTCTTGTAGAAAGTTTTCTGATACGCCTTTGAGTTTCACTACCATCTGTTGATCACGATAACGCAGTAAAACATTATCTTCTATTACTTCAACAACTTTGGATACACCTTCTACTGATTCTATTTGCTGAATAAGGGTGCTATCTAAGGGAAAAGATTTACCGCTTACTAATTCAATCTTAATATCTGGATCAAAAGAACGAAACAAAGACTTCATCAAGTCTTCTAAGCCATTAAAAACAGATAAGACGAGCAACAAAGCCATGGTGCTTAATGCCACGCTAACGAAGGAGGTAGAACCAATAAAATGAATAAAGTTTTTTTTATTTTTAGCTTGGAAGTAACGCTTGGCTATAAAGAAAGGAAAGTTCATTTTTTGAAAAGATGAGAAGCGAACGTTTGGTAGCTAGCAGTCAAAGATATATACTGGGATGAAAAAGTTGTTAATTTAGTGAGGAGGTATAGCGTATAGCCTCCTGAGCTTATGCTAAACGCGCATAAAAATACATCTGAGGAGGTTATCTACGCTATCCTCTCCCAAAGATACACATAAACTTGCAGCATAGGCGACCTATAAGCGTAAAGCATAATAATACAGTAAAAATGTTAGCTTTGTCTT
>JAKSDE010000283.1 GCA_022360235.1 Cytophagales bacterium | reverse complement strand
GCTCCAGACTTGCTGGCCGATCAGGTTGACCTTGCCAGGGAGGACGTCAAAACCTGGGATCCAAAGCCTGGGGGCGCACCATGCAACGTGGCCGCTGCTTTGGCAAAGCTTGGAGTGGATGTAGCTTTCGTGTCAGCTATTGGAATGGACGGAAGAGGCGATGAACTTCTTCACCTGCTCAAGGGTATTGTGCAGCTGCAGGATGCACGACTTGTGAAATGTACACAAAGAGATACTGTTGAGTTGTGTTTGCAGCTCAACAAGCACTCCTACCAACTCGGCTTTTTTTGGTTATTGTTACTTTCCAATTCTGGCTTGTTTTCTTGTAGGTCGTGGTGTGAATCTATGTGGTATTCAACGCCGACCTGAGCCAACAAGGGAAGTCTATGTAACGCGAACCTCAAAGGGTGAACGAACATTTTCGGGTTTCGGAATTCCAACGAATCAATACAGCGATTGCTTTTTAGATGCAACCAAGTTGCCCATCAGCCTTATAAAGGTTTGTCAGGCCTCTTTGTGGTAGACTAAACATATGATGAATTCAGACTTATAACCTGGTTTTACTTGCAAAACAGTGAGAGTGAAGCAGAGTGACAGTAACCTGTGAAGGAAACCTTATTACTTGCGCAGGACAGCAACGTTACAGAGCAACTTGGTTCATAACATACCTAACAGAATCTGGTCTGGAAGTAGTGACCGAACCTTCCACCTTCGCACTTTAAAAAATCCTGTCACCAGGGATTTGAAGCTTCTGATATCAATAAAGAATACAATCCAATTGAACCCTCATTCTATAATAAGAGACCACTCACATATCTCCTTGAAGTATTCATAGAGATCGCTGGCATTTCTCCTTAAGAATCCACTATAGTATAGCAACTCCTATTTGGTTTATTTGAACTCATTTGGACTTGAGGATGTGCGGGGTACATGCCAGTACCTATGTTCAAGTCAAAGCTGTCATTTCTATTGCTTGTTGCTTGTGATATGTTGCTTTGAAATAATGGCAAGGAACTCCAAAATT
>JAKSDE010000259.1 GCA_022360235.1 Cytophagales bacterium | reverse complement strand
CTTCAAGCCGCTGATTGTAACGCTTTTTCAACTTGTCTACTGCCTCGGAAAGCTGCTCTCTCTTCTCGATATCTGCTGAAGTACTTGCCTCTGCTTCCTTTTCTAATACCTCGCGTTCGTCCACCAGAGGCTGGAGTTGTTGTTGGATGTGTGCTTGCAGGGCACGGGTCTTGCCGCGCAGCGCATCATTGTCTAAGTTCTTGAGCTGCTCAAAAGCGGCATTGATTTTCGTTACATAAGGCTGGAGGGCTTTGAGGTCTCTTTCTGACTTGGTGCCAAATAGCTTGGTAAATAGTTGGAGCATATGATTTGAAAGTTATGCGTTGCGTTTGCCCTTGCTCAGTCAACATCTGCTTTACAAGGCTGCTACAGTATATCTTTGTTGGCTATTAGAAAGCGTTTGCTAGGCTACTGAGGTCTATTTTCCCTTGAAAGACCTGCTTGGCTGGGCCTGTCAAATAAATGTCTTGAAAGTGCTGTTCGTTTTTCTTTGTAAAACTTACCTGGAGTGTTCCTCCCTGTGTATTGATAGTGATCGGGCTGGCATCCCCTTTTAGAGCGGCTACTAACGCCGCTGCTGTTGCCCCTGTACCACAAGAAAACGTCTCCGCCTCCACCCCCCGCTCATACGTCCTCATAGCCAGTACACCCTCTTCTTGGCGCTGTACAAAGTTAACATTGACACCGTCCTTTTGAAATGGCGAACTGTTCCTGATTTGTCGGCCTACTTGCTCTACCTCCAAGCCTGCTAAATCCGTTACCCAGGTCACATACTGTGGGGAGCCTGTGTTCAGCCAATACCCTTCTGGCAACGTTTGTATCTCCTTCACATCGCCCAGTTGCACACGCACTAAGCCTTCCTGGATGAATGCCCGGTGCGCTCCATCGGTAGTGAGAAAATGTGCTTCCTCGTCAATGATTCCTAGCTGCTTGGCCAGGTGGACAGCACATCTACTGCCATTGCCACACAAACTCTGACTACCATCTGCGTTGTGATAGATCATCTCAAAGTCATGCCCCGCGTGGTCACGCAGGACGATGAAGCCATCTGCTCCAATGCCTAAGCGCCGATCACATAGCTTCTGAACGAACTCATTGGAATAATTGCCGAGCTTTTGTTGTCGGTCATCTATGATGATGAAGTCATTGCCTGTGCCTTGGTATTTGCAAAGAGCGAGCCGCATGCATTGGAGTTAAGCGAGTGCGTTCAAATATAAGAAAAAGAGGGCCCAACAGTTTATTGGATGATTTGTCGATTGAATAGCTGCCCGACGGAAAACGATCTTATTGGCGTACCTCTTTCTGGAGCAGACATCTAGGCTAGCACTCCTTATTTCCAATGCAGTCTCTCGCAGTGGCCAGCTTAGTAAACGAGGATTCAACTAAGATGCCGGTACACGGTAAGTGTATCGGCATCTTAAGGAGCCTGGAATGTTGATCATAAAGTGATGGGATCATCCTCCAAATATTTTTCGAATTCTTTTATGCCGTCTATTGAAAGATATTGCTTCTCTAATGCCTTATAGGTGCTCTTGTAGTGCTCTTTTAGGCCTATGGACTTCATAATGGTATCAAAAGCATTCTCTATGGTCTTCATGTCATCTGTGCCTACATAATTTTTCCTTAGGTTGTCTAGAGCTTTTAGTTTTTCTGCAAACCATCGTGGAAGAAATTCTCTGGCTTTTATCTTATCTGATGACGTAATTGCTTCAAGATATGCCGTCATAGGGAATAGCTCCTCTGATGATATTTTAGATATTTCTTTTGAGTGCTTTATTATAATAGATGATAAACTTCCATCCATCCTCTCAAGGCCATCAATATTATATAATGTATCTGAAGGGGAGGGGAGTTGTGATAGTATTTTGAAGACGAAAGTTAGAAAGTCTCTATATTCTTCTTTTTTTACTTCTCCTCTTGCTTCTATCATTTTTTCTCCTATCCTGTTTATCGCATTAGAGGGGTTTTCAAAAAAGGACTTTGCTAATACAGTAGCTTCATATTTTTGTTCGAAAGTTTTAGGGGATTCTAGCGATTCTAGGGCCTTGTTGACTATGCTTTGCTGTTCATTTGTCAGGTCAGGAGTGTAAGAAGTGTAAGGGACTATAGCTTGCATGGTATCCAACAGTTCCTTGTCCGGGGTGGTATCCGGCTGGTTCTTACATCCTATGGTGCATAGGGCCAGGAATAAACCTAGTACAAAGTTGAATTGTTTCAACGTTGTGATATGTTCAAGTGGGAATATAACAGTAGGGAAAATATAATCAATGACAAGCAAATCGCTGCCACTAAATTGGTCGATTGACTGGTGTGCTTTGCAAAGCTTGACTAGCTTCTTCTTTCTTTGACTTTGGCAGCCTTGCCTTGCTTGCCACGCAGGTAGTAGAGTCGTACTCTTCTTACCGCCCCGCGACGAGTCACTTCTATCTTGTCGATATTGGGAGAGAGTAAGGGGAAGATTCGTTCAACGCCGACACCTCCGGAGACTTTTCTGACAGTAAAGGTTTCCCCATTGGTGTTGACATTCTTACGTTGAATGACGGTGCCTTGGAATTGCTGAATTCTTTCTTTGCTGCCTTCTTTAATTTTTACGTGCACATTGATATTATCACCCGCCTGAAAGGCAGGAAAACTTTGTCTTCTTTCGTTGGAAGCAGCTTCTATAAGTTGGATTCGCGGGTTCATGATGCTGGGGGCCTAGAGAATGTATAGGGCGCAAATATAGGAACATTTTTCAATTTCTAATCGGTTAGCTGTACTTAAATAGCATCGCTAAAATATCCTTAATTTT
>JAKSDE010000337.1 GCA_022360235.1 Cytophagales bacterium | reverse complement strand
TTGAGCACCGTATTTGACTATTAAGAGGGTAAGCAATGACTGAATTTAAATAATTCCTCCCTAGTTTTCTACAGGCTCCGTCTTAATTGCTGTGCGTATGTCATAATACCCACATTTCGCACCCAATTTATTACCTTATTATAGAATAACACACCTATCAAACACTTAAGAAATGCTTAAATTGCGATTTTTAACTAAAAGTTGCATCAATGTGTTATTCTATAAAAAAATTGTAACTTAGCCATTGTGTAAGGCAAAAAGTGTTGTATATCTTAGCTTCTTTAACTTTTTAGGGGGAGAGAAGGCTAGGGAGAGGAGGGGCTTTCCAGAGAGATGGCTTATTGCTTATCTTTCAATTAATTTTTAGATACATTATATTCAAAAAATTACTAATCAATCACATCCAATATATTAAGCTGATACCTAAGGTTATTTTGTGATAAAATATTGAATGACCATTCAATATTTTACGATATGAATTGCCAAATTAGTTCAATAAAAATATATTCATAACTTTGCAGAGACTATAGATATATAAAAAATATATGAAGCTATTATTTACACTACGCTGTTCATCAATTCTATTCTTTTCAGTGCTGCTACTACAGGGTTGTAGTTTAGTAAAAGGAGGCAAGCATGATAGCGGAGAATTGGTAGGAGCACCAAAAAGGAAAGGGTGGAAGATGACTACTCCCTACGGTATGGTTCTTGTCCCGGGAGGTTCATTTATCAAGGGGCAGGTTGCTGAGGAGGTAGCTTACTCAAAAATTAGTCCTAATCAACAAGTAACTGTAAGAGCGTTCTATATGGACGACACAGAGATTACCAATAACGAGTATCGTCAGTTTACCGACTCGATGCAAGATTCTGTTAGTACGCTAGGAGAGGATTTTATTAATAGTTTGTATCCAGATACGACTGTATGGATGCGTGACGTTATCCATACTATGGCAGATGATATGCGATACTATTTCGAGAATCCTTCTTTTGATGATTATCCTGTTGTGGGGGTTACGTGGGAAGCAGCAAAGTATTTTGCAGAATGGCGAACAAACCTCCTCAATGCATGGAGAGAAAAGAAAAAATTATGGCCCGTGCTTGATTTTAGGCTTCCCACAGAAGCAGAGTGGGAATATGCAGCGAAGGGAGGCAAAGCATTAGCTAAATATCCTTGGGGAGGGCCTTATGCAAGAGATAAGGAAGGAAACGTACTGGCTAATTTTAAATCGAAGAGAGGAAATTATGCAGAATGTGGCTTTGAGTTTACATCGCCTGTACGCCGTTTCCCACCTAATGATTATGGCTTGTGCGGTATGGCGGGTAATGTAGCCGAATGGTGTATAGATGCTTACAATCCCGATGCTGAAGCTTTGGTTTGGGATATAAATCCAGTGTATATTGACGACGATAATCCACTAAAAGTGATAAAAGGAGGTTCATGGAAAGATATCTCTAAATATCTCCAAACGGGTGTAAAGAGTTATGAACATAAAGATTCAGCTAGGTCCTATATAGGTTTCCGATGCGTAATGTCGCCTCTGGGTGATGTAAATTCAAACTTCTCAAAATGATCTAACCTTATAAACAGTAAGGCTATGCTTGATAAACCTAGTAAACAATCTACTAACAAAGATTTAAAAAAGAAGTTCTACGAAGAAGTAATGCCTAAAATTTATGGTATAGGTGCTTCTATTGTGATCACAGGAGCTATGTTTAAGCTTCTAAACTGGTCGGGAGGAGGCTTTATGTTAGGGCTTGGGCTTACGACAGAAGCTATCATATTTTTATTAAGTGCTTTCGAGCCTTCAAAAGAAGCTCCTAACTGGGAAAAAGTTTATCCAGAGTTATCGGAAAGCTACAAAGGACCACCAAGAACTCCTGCCGATGGCTCTCTTGGGGAAAAGCTAGATGACATATTCGCACAAGCAAAGATCGACGCTGCTTTGGTAGAAAAATTAGGGAAAGGTATGCAGTATCTCTCTGACTCAGTCGCGCAGATGTCTTCTCTATCCAGTGCTACATTAGCCACAGAGCAATATGTAAAGCATGTAGAAAAAGCTTCAGAAACACTCGTCAATATGAATGAAGCATGGGGTACTACATTGAATGCCATCAATACAATCGTCCATGTACCACAAAATATAAAAGATTATCAAGAGCAGATGCAAGACATTACAAAAAGTCTCAACGCGCTAAATTCGCTATATAAGAAGGAGGCACAAGAGGCAAGCACACGCTTTAGAGTAGCCAACGAACTACATTCAAATATTGCTAATGCGATGGAAGGAATGCAAGAAGCAGGTACTGAAGCATTAGGGTTTAAGGCAGAGCTTGCTAAGTTAACCGAGAAGCTTGCATCCCTGAATGGTATCTACAGTAATATGTTAACAGCGTTAAAAAGTTAGTCTTCTTTTAAACAAAGAGTATTTAATAGCTTACTGAAAATTTATGGCTAGCGAAAAACTAAGTCCAAGGCAAAGGATGATCGGAATGATGTACTTAGTGCTAACAGCACTTTTGGCACTTCAGTTAAGTAATAGTGTATTAGAAAAGTTTATTCTGATCAATAAAAGCTTAGAAGGAGATATTAGGCGAGAAGAAATAAAAAATAGTGAAACGTTAGCACACATTAGTACCATAGTAAGAGAGTCTGGTAACAGGGAAAGTGATGTTGAAGTGCTAAAAAAAGCTACGAATGTTAGAAAGAATACAAGAAAAGTTATTGCTTTTATAGATACGCTAAAAGCTGAGCTAATTGAACGTACAGGCGGAGCAGATAAAGAAACAGGACGCATCTACGGCCTCAAAGATGAGACAGAAGTAGCCAGCCTGATGATGAATAATAATAAAGCGAATGAGATAAAGAACTTACTCAATGGTTACATGGAGTATATATCGAATGAAACAGGCAAGAAGTACGGCCCTATAGCACTAGACGCAAGAGATAGTGAATTATTTAGAGAAGATCCTAATCAAGCAAGTAAAAATTTCGCACAACTCAATTTTGAAAAAACACCTTTGGCAGCGGCCTTACCAACATTAAGCCGATTGGGGCTAGAAGTTGTACGAGTAGAGGCAAGTTCCCTAGAAGAACTAGCACGAAGTATAGGTGCTGAGGATATAAAGTTTGATAAGATTATTCCTATAGTAAAGCCACAGTCTAATATTGTTGTTGCAGGGGGAGAATATAAGGCAGACTTGCTCTTAACAGCCTCTTCTTCTGGTATTGACCCAATAATGAGTATTGATGGAAAAGAAATTACTGTAGATAATGGGGTGGGTAAGGTATCATTTATAGCCTCAGCAAAGAACTATGATCGGGAAGGATTGGCTAAAAAGACTTTTGAAGCAGCGATTAAAGTAAGGCAATCCGGCGGAGATGATACCACTTTTACGCAACAAATAACGTATTTTGTAACTAAGCCTGTCATTCAAGTGCAGGCCGCAGCAGTTCAAGCACTATACCTTAATTGTGGAAACGAGCTGAACATCCAAGTTCCTATACTTGGAGAACAGTACAATCCCAGCTTTACAGCTAACGGTGCTACTATCGTACCAGGACAAGGCAAGGGTTTAGTGACCGTAATTCCTAAAGCGCCTGAAGTGAAACTAAATGTTTATAGCAATAATAATTTATTGGGAACACAGACCTTTAAAGTGAGGACGCTTCCCAAGCCGGAAATACGTGTAACTAGTAGAGGAAAAGAAGTAAATGAGAAAAAAGGGATACCAGCACCCGGGCCAACAACCTTAGAGCTAAGAGCTATCGCTGATAAGAGCTTGCGGGAGTTCTTACCCAAAGATGCACGCTACAGAGTAGCGAAATGGGAAGTAACGCTAGCACGCGGCAGTAGACCTTTAAAAGCAAAGCGAGTAGATGCTGCTGAAGTGAATCTCAACGATTTTATTCCACTAGCAAGAGAAGGGGATAGACTAGTAATTGAGGTAGAAAAAGTAGAAAGATTGAACTTTAGAAACGAAATAGAAACCGTAGAGATGGGTACCATTATCCATACTATTCCATTAACTTAACTAAGTGTATGAAAAAGTTTATTCTGCTAATAATACTTAGCTATGGTAGCTGGATGGGTAATTCCTCGAGGGCTTTTGCGCAAGAGAGTGACTCAGGCTACAATCCAAATTCTATCAACCCTATTCATGAATCAGATATCATGCTTCAAAAACGAATCTGGCTAAGAATGGATCTGAAAGAAAAACAAAACAAGCCTTTCTTCTCTTTCCGTAGAGAAATTACTAAATTCATTATCGAAGGGGTAGACCAAGGATTACTCACTCCCTATGAGAATGATTCCTTGCAAGTCGAAATGACAAAAGAAGTGTTTCGGGAAAATCTTAAACGCCCAGAAGAAGAAGGAGGTCTATCAGAAGAAGAGAAAGCTTTGGGCTTTACAGAAGTAGATGATACTGACTGGGGAGATAGTGATCAAAATAGCTTACCACAAGAACAGACCGTTTCCTATTTTCAGCCTCAGGAGATCTCTGTGCTTGAAATTATGGAAGACTGGATATTTGATCGGAGAAGATCGAAGCTGGTATACGATATACAATCTATTAAATTAATTATCCCTGAAGAAAAATTTGAAACAGGTCTTTTCAAAGTGGTAGGTACATTTAAATACAAAGATTTGGCTACTTATTTTGATAGTATGCCTAAAGAAGCGATTTGGGTTAATCCTTACAATAGTGCTGAAAACAGAAAATTGACAGAAGCTTTTACGCTAAGATTATTCAGTGCTAGAATCGTGAAGGTAGAGAATCCAGATGATGACCCCCTAGAACAAATATATAATAAAAGCCCTGAAGAAGGAATTATGGCTTCTCAATGGATGGAGGAAAAACTTATAGCAGAGGAGTCTAACCTTTGGGAGGAGTGAAACAAATTCCTTACTTGCAAGAAAAACCTTGATGGTACTCCAAAACCTGACAAAAAATAGCATGCCCTCTGCTCGGTAAAGCACCTCACCAAGACCCATGAGACTTGGAAAAAATAGATAGAATAATGAACAAAAAGTTAGTAACCTTACTCCTAGGATGTTTAGTAACAGGGAGTGTTACATAAAGATAGTTGAGAAGATTTTATTGAAGTTCATCAAAGCCACCATACTCATTGAGAAAACACGCTAGCTTTAAAGTCAGCATGATCATTGGCAGCGATCTTGAAACAACCTTGCTTTTTATGGGAAAGCGAGCTAGAAAATCCCTGATAGTAGACTGATTGCTCTCGATAAGTCACGTAGGCGCTTTACCACTAACAGGTTGATCCTCAGATTTTGAAATTTTGGGGAACGACAAATTAGTTGTGTAAAATATATATTTTTAAAAATAAATTTAATGACTTACTGAGACTGTTGCAAAACTAGGTTATCTCCCTTCTTTATAGGCTATATGAGTGGATTTTGATGCATTTTGCAACAGTCTACTTCCTTGAACTCCGTTTCCATCACCCTCCGCCTCAAAGGCAGCTTGCGCTTTTCCCGCACTACCCTTTCCTGCTAGCTTC
>JAKSDE010000319.1 GCA_022360235.1 Cytophagales bacterium | reverse complement strand
TATCGCTTCAGGGGCCAAAAGGACCACTCCCTTAGTTTTGCAGCGTTTTTAATTTGTTGCACAAAGGGCTGTACTTCTTGCTGGGGTTTGTCCCACGTGACAGACTGTCCTGCAGTGGGGTGTAGGACAAGTCGCTGTTGATGCTGCTGGCTAGTTCGAACCAGGAGGGGAGTGTGGTAGAGTTGAGGTGCAATAAGCGGGATGAGGGCTTGCTTTTGAGTCGCCCAATAGCTCTCAATGAGTTGCTGAAGAGAAATCTTCCCGAGGGCAGAGCTGGTGGCACTCCGAACCTGCCAATTATCATCCCGCATGGCCTCTAGCAGGCCGGGAAGCACTTGAGCGGCGTTCTGAGGCGCAGCCTTCAACAACTCACCCAGGGCTGAGAGGGCGGCAATCCGAACTTCCCCATAAGGATCATTATCATCCCGCATGGCCTCTAGCAGGCGGGGAAGCACTTGAGCGGCGGGCGCAGCCTTCACCAACTCACCCAGGGCGGAGCGGGCGGCACGACGAACCTGCCAATTATCATCCCGCAGGGCCTCTAGCAGGAGCTCGAGGAGCATTGGAGCGTGCCCTGCTACTGCCCTCAACCCCTGCAGCCCAGTCGTGAGCAACGACAAGAGCTGACGATCATCCCTGCTCCTTACCCGCTCCAGCCCTCTTCCGAACCACTTCTTGAGGGAACGCATCACCTGAAACTTCCCTTCAAGCTCAGCTAACCCTGCTTCCAAATCTTCCCCAGCCACGCACAGCCACTCATTCACGCACCTCAACTGCAAAAGTAAATGCTGCACACCCACCACTTCTTTCGGCTTCTCTTCTAGCAGCGACAAAAGCTGGACTATGCCCTCCAAACCGCCAAATTTACTCACCTCACCTGAGAGAAACGAGACCATTACCCCATACTGACGCTCGTATTTATGCCTAGAGAAAAACCTCTACTGAAAGAAGATTCCTGGCAAGCAAGCGCCCGGCAAAGTACTCTTGGAAAGTAAGGTGCGGGAACTGATACTGCCTGCCCACTACCTGCAAGAGACCGCTCGCTGGCAGGATTTCACTGAACAGCTGCCTATCGTCGCTATTAGGTACCTCCTCTAACACCGCATCCACCAGCTCGGGGCTTATCAGTAATTCTCCACGCTCCACCAGGGCGCACAAAGCAATCTTACCCAGCACATTGAATAGCTCCTCGCGCTCTTTATTTTGTAAACCCGGCTTCCTGTGCTTCTTTTCGTATCGCTCCCAAATATATCTCGTAAGCTTACGGTATAGCCCAGGAAGGCTGCCGCGCATGATCTCAGCACGCACAGCGCCTACATCGTCTTGCCACAAGAAACACAATATATGCAGGTTCACTGGAACGTACGCAACTCCTTCTATAGCAGGGTGATCCCGTATAAACGATAGGAGCCCCTCACCGAGCTCAGGCGATAACTCACCCCTTACATAGGCCTCCATTTGTGTATCATTGAGCCCCACATGTTCTATTTCTAGGTCTACCAAAGAGCGCTCCTGTTCGATCCCATAGGGACGAGAGAGCAGTAGCAGCTTGTGACTACCTCCTAGGGCTTGCCCTAGCAGCTTGTCACTGGCTCCATACCGCTCATCCAGCCCATCGAGCACCAACAGCGTCGTGGGCTGCTCTAACTCCTCGCTGATATGGCGCCGCAAACGTTTATATTCCTCCTCCT
>JAKSDE010000200.1 GCA_022360235.1 Cytophagales bacterium | reverse complement strand
GTGAGTTTGTCGGTAGGCTTCAACCTCTTGATTTCTGGCCATGCTGCTACCCAAGCTACAGGTTTTGGACTTTTAACCTGGCAGGTCTATCTCCTGCTGAAAATACCAGCCTTTGCTGGACACACAACCCGGAACTAAGAACTCAAAATTCGGTAGTTAAGTTGAAAAAGCGTAAGTTTGTCAGATTTTAAACGCTCCAAGAACGAATGAGAAGCAGAAGAAAAAAAATACCTAGTCTGTTAGAGGCGTTGATACCGCTTATTACCCTCATCAGCTTATTAAGCATTAATGTGCATATTTTTAAGCATGAGACACTTGAAGGCCCTAGTCAGGTAACACTTATTTTATCAGCCGCTGTAGCAGCAGGGATTGCTTTGCGTAGAGGTCATACGTGGGAAGTAATTCAAAATGGCATTATTAATAGTATTAACATAGCGATGCCTGCTGTGTTAATCTTGTTAATGATTGGTGCCTTATCAGGTACGTGGCTATTGAGTGGCATCGTGCCTGCAATGATCTACTACGGCTTGAAAATCTTACATCCCACGTTTTTTTTAGTAGCTGCTTGTATCATTTGTGCGATTGTGTCTTCAGCCACAGGGAGTTCGTGGTCTACTATTGCTACGATTGGTGTAGCACTACTGGGCATTGGTAAAGCTTTAGGGTGGTCTGAAGGTATTATTGCAGGCGCCATTATTTCTGGCGCTTACTTTGGTGATAAGATATCTCCTTTATCTGATACTACCATTTTGGCAGCGAGTGTTACCGGGACAGCCCTCTTTACACATGTTAGATATATGCTTTTAACTTCTATTCCTTCGCTTATCTTGACATTAATCATCTTTGGCGTGATGGGATTTACGAAAGATACTTTTGCTACGCTTGCTGATACTACACCTATTTTAGAGGCTATCGAGCAATCGTTTCACCTAAGCCCTTGGTTATTCCTTATTCCGTTGGTTGTTATCGTCATGATTGTCAAAAAAGTGGATGCGATCCCAGCGCTATTTATTGGCACATTACTAGGCATTGGGGTGGCTATTTTCTTTCAGCCGCAAATGATTCTCCACGTATCGGAAAGCACAGCGATAACGAAGCATGCCCTCTATATAGCTACTATCAAGGCGATTTATACAACGATTACTGCCTCCACAGGCGATGCGATGCTAGATAAACTGCTGTCCGCTAGTGGTATGGCAGGGATGATGGACACTATTTGGTTGATCATCGCAGCAATGTCCTTTGGCGGGGTTATGGAAGTGACAGGAATGCTCAAAGTGATCACGAGAAGGGTCATTGGCTTTGCACAATCTACAGGCGCTTTGATTACCTCTACCACAGGTGCTTGCATCTTCTTTAACCTGACGGTGTCAGACCAGTACTTAGCCATTCTGATTCCAGGCAAGCTGTATGCACCGCTCTACAAAAAAAGAAGACTACAATCCCAAAATCTTAGTAGAGCACTCGAAGATACGGCTACAGTTACTTCTCCTTTGGTACCTTGGAGTACTTGCGGTGCTACACAGGCCACTGTATTGGGCGTAGCTACATTGACTTATTTACCCTATTGCTTCTTTAATATCATCAGCCCACTAATGTCTGTGTTATTTGGTTATTTAGCCCTTAAGATAGCTACAATAGATAATTTGACTAACACGTCAAAGATAAACACAGAAAAAGCGCATAACATAGAAGATTTACAAAAATAGGGAGCTTTAGTTCTTAGTTCCTGGTTTCGATAG
>JAKSDE010000086.1 GCA_022360235.1 Cytophagales bacterium | reverse complement strand
TGCTCAGGGTAAACGCAGGGCGGTGGAAGAATTGTACAAAAACATCAAATTAACCCCAGGTGTCCATGACAGTGAACACCTTTTTATATCTTTGATGAGAACTTTTTCTTCTTAGCGGCTTTACCTTGCTTATTTCTTAATTCGGGCATCCAGACTCGAAACTAGGAACTAAGAACTCGAAAGTCGGATTAGTATTTGTAATAATCCGACTTATAAGGCCCTTCTATGGGCACATCTATGTAGTTAGCTTGCACTTCTGTCAAGACATCGAGCGATGCCCCTACCTGCTTCAGGTGGAGTCGTGCTACTTTTTCATCTAGCTTTTTAGGTAAGAGGTACACACGATTTTTATATTGCGCCCAGTTTTGCCAGAGTTCGATTTGTGCTAACACCTGATTAGTAAACGAATGGGACATAATAAAAGAGGGATGCCCCATGGCACATCCTAAGTTGACCAGCCTGCCCTCAGCCAGCACAAGGCAATCTTTTGTTCCTATCGTATAAAGATCTACTTGTGGTTTGATCTCTACCTTGGTATGGCCATAGTTTTCGTTAAGCCATTGCATATCAATTTCATGGTCAAAGTGTCCTATATTACAAAGAATAGCTTTGTCTTTTACTATCCTGAAGTGCTGTTCAGTAATGATGTCTCGGTTGCCAGTAGCCGTTACTACGATATCTGCTTGTGGTATTGCTTCTACCATTCTCATCACAGAGAACCCTTCCATCACTGCCTGTAACGCACAAATAGGATCGATTTCTGTTATGATAACCCGCGCTCCTGCTGCCCTTAATGATCTAGCAGACCCTTTGCCTACATCGCCAAAGCCCGCTACTACGGCTACCTTCCCTGCTATCGTAATATCAGTAGCCCTACGGAGGGCATCTACCAATGACTCCTTACAGCCGTAGAGATTGTCAAACTTAGATTTTGTGACAGCATCATTCACGTTGATAGCAGGAATGGGGAGTGTGTCATTTTTCATTCGTTCATAAAGGCGTTGCACGCCCGTGGTTGTTTCTTCTGTAATTCCCTTGATACCCCCCACTAACATCGGATAGTTATCTAGTACCAAGTTGGTTAAATCACCCCCATCATCTAAAATCATGTTGAGCGGCTTACGGTCCTTACCAAGATAGAGTGTTTGCGCTATGCACCACGTATATGCTTTTTTGTCCATTCCTTTCCAAGCATATACAGGCACCCCTTCCTGGGCTATCGCTGCTGCCGCATGATCTTGCGTAGAGAAGATATTACACGATGCCCATGCTACTTCTGCCCCTAATGCCATGAGTGTTTCTATCAACACCGCTGTTTGAATAGTCATATGCAAGCATCCTGCAATTCTCGCGCCTTTCAATGGTTTTTGCGTGCTGTATTCTCTGCGCAGCGCCATCAGTCCAGGCATTTCTGCCTCTGCTAGCCTAATCTCTTTTCTTCCCCACGCTGCTAGTGTGATATCTTTTACTTTGTAAGGCAAGTGGATTGTTGTTGTTTCCATATGTTTCGTAGTTCTTAGTTCCAAGTTCTTAGTTCCGATTGATAGAATCAAGTAATAGTAGTATTAGGGATAATTTGGTGCGGTTCAACCGTTAACCCACGCTTCTCTAAGGACACCCCAGGCTCCGACCTACCCGACTATATCGAAACCAGAAACTCAGAACTAGAAAAAGGAAAGTTTTGTTCCAAGCTCCACACAGATCGATTTACTTACTATTTGAGGGCATTAATTTGTTCCAAGCTCAAGCCTGTAACCTCTGAAATCATGTCCACACTAAAGTTCTTTGATAACATAGTTTGGGCAATGGCTATTTTGCCTTTCTCTATACCTTTCTCCATGGCCTCTTCTTTGAGTTTGTCGCGAATGGCCAATTCATCTAGTCTATTCTTCTCGGCCGATTCATAGCTCCTGCGCTCAGAACCCGTTAACCCATGATAGTTCAACGCTTCATAGGCTTCTTTGATCTCGGTAGACGTTAATAACATACCTCGCTCTTCGTCTGTTGCGCTAGCGGCATGAATTAAAAAATAATACCACTTTTCCTCCAACGTTAGCTCTTGCAAG
>JAKSDE010000288.1 GCA_022360235.1 Cytophagales bacterium | reverse complement strand
TGAAAAAATCGAAGCCTCGTTATCACGTTATTAGTCAAAAATCGCTCTGAAAGTTACAAGGAAACCATGAGCTACTATCGGATTTTAGTTGTGGCCAATAGGTCATACAAATATTAGTAAAGGAGAGGTAAAATCAAAGCACGCGATGCAGGCCTTCTTAAGCCACTATTAAAGGATTTAAATAATTGATTATCAATTATTTATGTTTGAATTTGCAATGAATACTTTCGCCAAAAACCGCTAATTTTAAGGGGTTGAGAAAAATGAAAAAGTTTTCCACAAATGCAAGCGATATGCACAAGGATATGTGGACAAATAAATGGCGAAACCTTACGTGTTACTTACCTTTTCAGGAGTCGGTTTTTAAGCTCGTCCGGGATAAAATCAATTTGAGGTTTACCATCAGACAGGAACCAATCCGTAGGCCCGTAATAGGTGTTTCCGGATATAGGATCTTTGAATTTTGAATACTTCTTACTTTTTACCCAGTTCGATAAAGCTGCCGATACAGAGCTGCGGACTTTATTTTTATCTAAAGCAGGCTCATGGTCCACTATATACTCCACTACTTCGCTGGCCAAGATCAATTTTCCTTTAACAGACTCAAATTGAGCTATTTTTTTGGTCCAAGACCACTGGGGTATGTAGTCCGAACTATTCCAAGAAGATAGGTCAATCGTGGGGCTGTCATTAAAAATGGGAAAGCTGGTAAGATTCCGGATATGATTGTCTATCTCAACGATCTCTTTTTTAAATTCTTCTATTTTTAATTCTAATGTACGCTTTTTCTCTGTCAAAGCTTTTAAATAGAGATCGGCATACTTTTCCGGTAAATTGATCTTCATGAACCTATTTAAAACAGTGTATAAACGATGATAATGAATATTCGGTCAAAAAGCA
Source organism: Cytophagales bacterium (assembly GCA_022360235.1). GTDB lineage: Bacteria > Bacteroidota > Bacteroidia > Cytophagales > Amoebophilaceae > JAKSDE01. The sequence continues at coordinate 360 of JAKSDE010000288.1, read as the reverse complement.
AGCGATTCAAGCGATATAAGCAAGCGTACCAAGCGATAAGTTCTTTGCGCTTGACTTAGAGAGTGAACGAACTGCTGGTGTATGGAGTTTGGTATTCCTGCCAAATTACCTTTAGGGCTTTAAAAATAAGGTTTGAAAATTAAGATAAAACCACTAAATTTGCACTCCGTTTTTAAAAGTAACTTTTTAGATGTACGCAATAGTTGATATAGCCGGAAGGCAGTTCAAAGTAACACAAGACCAATTCGTATATGCTCCGAAAATGGAGGGCGAAGAAGGCGCTTCCGTAGAGTTCGACAAAGTGCTTTTGTTAGATAATGAGGGCAAGGTCGAGGTAGGCGCACCATTGGTAAAAGGCGC
>JAKSDE010000123.1 GCA_022360235.1 Cytophagales bacterium | reverse complement strand
ATTGTCAGGAGGCTTCATACCCTTATCTGTGCCACAGATAAGCGCATGCTCCTTAACCCTTTCACCGTTGTTCAGGTGAAGACATCTAAGATGTCGATATTAATGACCCATTAAAGGGCGCACTTCCACAAAGAAGTAGTAATTGTCTCTTAGATGGGCATTTAAGAACTGGATGCTATGGGCAATAAGCGTGGTTCTTGTTATACTGGGGTTACCATCGATTTTATCTCTTATTCTGTCCCATTTGGGGTTGTATTTGGCGGCCTTTGCGTTTTGGGTCACTACCATAATGTCAAAATCGCTGATGTAGGTATAAGTCGTTCCATCTTCGACATAATAGTCTTCTACCCACTCGCCCCTGGCGTAGCTGCCAAACAGAATAATCATCGCTGTTTCTTCGATATATTCCAGAATAATTTTTTTAATAAACGCTAATTCTTCTTGCTTCTCTTCTGGTAAGTGGGCAAGCGATGTTTTCATGATTTTTTGTTTCTCTTGATCTGAGGGTTTCCATTCTAGCAACAACAACTTACTCCTCCTCGCGACTTATCGAACTCTAGTCATCATATGGCTTGAAGTCTTTTTTTACTTCCTGGAGTCTCTTTCCTATTTCCCTTATTTTTTCTATGCTTTCTGGCCCTGCTCCTCCTTCCAGACGACGTAATAGCACATCTATAGTGCTTAGAGAGGATGCCATTCTGTCTAGTTTTCTGACTGCTTCTATTCTGCTTTGGTTTTTTCTGTCTTTTTTGAATTCCTCTTGTGCCTCACGATGTTTACTACTTACTCTTGAACCTAAACTGTTTCTAACTTCTCGTATTTTTTGCACTATAGTGTCTACATTTTTTATTTCTTCTTCTAAGAATTGTTTTATGAACACCTCTTCTTTTTCTATATCTGCCGCAGCCTTTTTTGCATTTTTGGCTTTTTCTTTATTTTCTATATATGGTCGTATTATTTCTTTTATGTCCTCTCCAGCAATACCAAAAACTCGCCACAAATCCTTTGCCTTTAGATATTTTTCTCCTTCTTGTAAGATGACCTGCACTACTCCACCATGTCCTTTCTGTACCGAAATAGAGAGAGCAATTGTTATGTCTGAAAAATACAAGACTATTTTATTGACTTTTACTTTTTGTAGAATATCCCCCACGGTCTCAGCATCTCCTTTTGCTGCTGCAGCCAGCAAAACATTATCTGGAGAATCTCCAGGTAGTTCATGGTGCTTCTTCCCCGTACAACTTGTGCCTAGTACGAATAGTATTGCTGGAAGGGAAAAAAGTATGCGTAAGCTTCTTAGTGCGCATAACATCTTTGATACTGGTTCGTATTTTAGAAAATTAATAACTTCTTGCCTCTTTATATTACGAAATTTTTACCCAAAAGTTCAAAAAACTTTTACAATCAACAGGTAAATTGATGAAGCTGCTCTTGTCTATCAATAACGAGCTAACATAATAATGAAAATAGGGGGCAATTCCTATACCTCCTTGGTTGCGTAAAATACAAATATACTCAAATTATAGCTTTATTTCATCTAACTTGGCATAAAATTGAAATAATTTAGAATGGCTGGAATTTATATACATATCCCCTTTTGCAAGCAGGCTTGTCACTACTGCAATTTTCACTTCAGTACCCATAGAGGTCTCCAAGAGACTATGCTGGAAGCCATAGCTCAAGAGCTTAAGATGCAGCGTGATTATATGCAAGGAGAAAGGGTTGATAGTATTTACTTGGGCGGAGGCACTCCCTCGCTCCTTGAAGTAGCAGCTTTAGATAAATTGTTAGTACAAGTCGCTCAACTTTTTGTACTTGCGGACGATGTTGAGGTTACCCTAGAGGCGAATCCTGATGATTTACATCTAGTTAAACTAAAAGAATTAAAAGTGGTAGGCATTAATCGCTTGAGCATCGGCATACAGACTTTTCAGGATGGGTTGCTGCGTTATCTTCATAGAATTCATGATAGCCAGCAGGCGATAGCCAGTGTTCAAGGAGCAAGGAAAGCAGGTTTTGACAACCTTACCATAGATCTTATTTATGGTATTCCAACGCAAGGCCAAGCAATGTGGGAAGCGGATTTAACGAGGGCGCTTTCATTACAACCGGCCCATATCGCTGCATACTGTCTTACTATCGAGCCTAAGACGGTTTTTGGCCATTGGCAACGAAAAGGGAAGCTCACGCCTGTTGCGGAGGAGGTAGCAGCCAGGCAATTTGAGTCGCTCGTGGAAACGCTTGAAGTCAATGGCTACGAACATTATGAAATTTCTAATTTTAGTCGGCCTCATCACTATGCGAGGCATAATACGAATTATTGGAAACAAGGTAGCTATTTAGGCGTAGGGCCGGGAGCACATTCCTATAATGGTCAAACAAGGCAGTGCAATGTGCGTCATAATCAGCAATACATCAACGGTATTCAGCAAGGTGTGATTCCTTGTACTGTAGAAGTTTTACATAACAAAGACCACATCAATGAATATATCATGACGCGCCTTCGAACAAAGTGGGGGTGTGATCTGGCATGGCTGAAGACACAATATGGTTATGATTTGCAGCAAGAACAGCGCGTACGCATTGACCAATTTACTGCTCAGCAGTTGGTTCGGCTAGAAAGCAGCCGCTTATTTTTAACAAAAAAGGGCAAATTACTCGCTGATGAAATTACAGCTGCGCTTTTTGTCGTTTAGGGGCTGCCGCAGCCACCAAGAATTTACTGACTACAAGCAGATAAAGAAGCTAAGCAAGGGAGCCAGTGGTTTTACGTAACCTGAAGCACATAATACATCACCCCATTATTCCATCATTTAGCCTAGCAAGCGTAACAATAAAATCGTAAATTGGGGGTAAAGTTGAGTAGACCGATTTTTTAAAAAGCTGTGATATGAGTAGATATTTAGACCCTACAAACGATCTTGTCTTTAAAAGGATTTTTACAGACGAAAGAAGGCTGATAAGCCTGCTGAATGCTATTATGCAGCTTCCTGAGGAGCAGCATATTGTAGAGCTCACTTACATCTCTCAAGAACAAATACCCGGATTAGAACATCACAAAAGTGGGCTGGTAGATATCACATGTACAGTTAATGCAGGCAAT
>JAKSDE010000103.1 GCA_022360235.1 Cytophagales bacterium | reverse complement strand
GAGAACTAGCCCCTGTATTTGTAATTGTATTGCTAGGCAATCAAGTACTATCTGCCAATATCCCTTTGATTAGCTATCACAAAATGATAGAAACCGAGAGTGGAGAGCATTTATCTCAAGATATTTCCTATATCGTGGTAGAATTAAAGAAGTTTACTAAAAGGGAAGATGAGTTAGCGAGCCATTTAGACTATTGGCTGTACTTTTTATTCTGCTGGGATGTCGCAAAAAACCCCCCAAAAACCCTCAAAGAAGCGACAATTTTAGAGGCCTATGAGCAATTAGAGCGTTATCGTTGGTCTGAAGAGGAATACCAACTGTACTTCAATGCCAAGGCACTAGCCGAACAAGAAGCTGAAAATTTAGAAATGAAGTACACTAAGGGTTTTGAAAAAGGTAGAGCAGAAGGGAAAGCAGAAGAAATGAAGACCAGGAGCCTGGAGATCGCCAAGAACATGCTTTTAAATCTTCATCTAGGCATCGATGTGGTCCAAAAGGCGACAGGACTTTCTACAGAAGAACTCAAGAAACTCCCACTTAGTACAGAGGCTTAGAATTCAAGCTAACAGGCTAAATTGAACCATTTTTTTTAACCAAGGGAGTAACAACTTTTTTTCTAAAGCACCTCAGGGACCGTTAGGAGCTAGCCTGTTGCAAAAAGCAGCAAAAGCCGTTCATAATAAAGAAGGCAGGGAACCTAGTTTTGTAACCGTATCAGCATTTGAACCAAAGGCAACGGGTATAAAAAATTATTTCCTTATCAGGGGGCATCGGGCTTAGTTGGTAGAAAATAAGTAATAATTTTATGAATGCTCCCAACGCCCCTTGCCCACTTACATTCCCGGGTGTTATCGTTTGATATTTTTACTAACTTAGCAGCTAACTCCCTTTTGAAATGAAGCGTAAAAATACACGAATCTTTCAATTGACTGACAAAGACGCGGCAAAAGCAAAGAGGCCAAGACTACCAAAGAAGTTCGTTACATGTTCAACCCTAACAGCTAATTCAGCATGAAAACATCGCTTGCCCATCTACCCCCTAAAAAGCAAGAAGAGCTCTCCCTGATCAAGGAAATCATACTTGCTAGCGCTCCTGTTGAGATGATTATCCTTTTTGGCAGCTATAGTACAGGAAAATGGGTCGAAGACCTTTACATAGAAGAGGGAACTACCTACGAGTATATGAGTGACGTTGACATTCTTGTAGTGACGCGAAAAGAAAGGAGTGCTGAGAAAGATTGGCGCTGGTGTAGCATAGAAAATAAGATTCGGGAGCGTAAAAAGCTGACAGATACCCATATCATTGCCCATGGCATCGGCTTTCTCAATGAGAGGATCAGAAATAGTTACTATTTTTTTGTAGACATTCTAAAAGAAGGAATCATCCTTTATGACAGTGGGAATTACCAGCTGGCTCCTCCCCAACCGCTGAGTCCGACAAAAAGAAAGAAGAAAGCCCAAGAGTACTTTGAAGATTGGTTTGAAGCGGCTAATGATTCTTTTGAAGGATTTAATTTTTACTTAAAAAAACAAAAGTACAATAAAGCAGCCTTTGAGCTTCATCAAGCAACCGAGTGTTATTATACCACGTTTTTGCTCGTATTTACCGATTACAAACCCAAGCTGCATGATATTGAAAAATTAGGCCAGCTAGCCAGCAAAATTAAGGCCGAGATGACCACGGCCTTCCCTCGTTCCACCCAAGAGGAGAAGCGTCTTTTTGAGTAGAGCTCTTACTAGATGGATATTGCTTTAAAAGTGGGGAGAAAATATGCGAACCTCAAGCAGTCATGCCCCAAGACAAAAAATGGTCCTTACGTATTTCAACCCCAGGCACTAAAAAAATAAAGCTCATCGTTCATGACCAGGGGCTTGCCAGGAAAGAGAAGGATTTCACCCTTGTTGTTAAGACAAGAAAAGAGGTTGACACAGAAAGGGAGTCTTTGTCTGAAATTATTCAGGAAGGGAAAGGGAATATATTAAAACGTGTTAGAGATGTTTTGGCCAGTCAAAACGATGCTCAGGCCAGGTTTACAATGGTTCATGGAACAGCCAAGGATGATATAGCTCCTCTTGTGGCGGCTTTGAATTTAGAGGCTGAGCAAAGCAAAGCTTTAGTAACTATTTTTTTAGAAAATGGCCTTCATCCTGACTCCCCTGTCAGTAATGGTCAAAAGCTGCTGGAATATGCCTTTGAAAAAGAAGATGAAGCGTTAATGGGTATGCTTTTAGCAAAAGGTGCTGATCCTCATGTTACTAAAGCAGACGGTCTTAAAAGCCTTTTTGATTGGACTATTGAAGAGAACAAACTGAGTTTAGTAAAACAGCTCATCCAGACAGGAAAGGTTAAGCCATCGTGTGAGGCTGTCTATCAAACCGCTCAAAAAGGCAACAAGGAGATGTTAAAGCATTTTAAGCATCATGGCTTCATTGATGTAGCAGACGAAGACGAAAACACGGCCTTAACAAGAGCATTTAATGAGAGAGAGAAGAAAACCTTTGAAGTGTTACTCCAACAAGGAGCCGATCCTACTATAAAGAATCAGAAAGGTAAAAGGGTATTATTGACAAAGGCTATTAATAAGAAAAGCCTAGAATTTTTAGCCGGTATTTTAGATCGGCAGACTTTGGTAGCTATTTTTTTAGAAAATGGCGCGGATTCACTTGTCAGTGATGGTCAAAAGCTGCTAGAATATGCCTTGGAAAAAGAAGATGAGACGTTAATAGGTATGCTTTTAGACAAAGGCGCGGATCCTCGTGTTACTAAAGCAGAGGGTAATGATACTAAAAGCCTTTTTGATTGGGCTGTTGAAAATAATAAATTAAATTTAGTAAAACAGATCCTTGAAACAGGAAAGGTTGAGCTATCATACGATGCTCTCTGCAAAGCCGCTCAAAAAGGAAATAAAGAGGTGTTAAAGCATTTACGGTACCTCCTGATAAGGAGACATTGCAGCCCAGAGAAGTGTCTGATTGTTCAGGGAATAAAACAGAGCAACCAGGGAAGCATGCTTGACTAGCAGGTGTCAAGATCCATGATAGGGCGTTAGTAAAATTGGCTAGCACACAAAAAATAGAGCTATGGGCTATGAAAATATTTCTCAAAACAAAGCAACCAACTTAGCAACCGTGCTGGTAGTCTGCACCCTGCTACTACTCATTAGCCATTGCACCCAGGCCGAAGACATGATTGATACGGTGGAAAACGCTGTCTCAAGATATATCAACAAGCTATTTAGAGCCATTCAAAACCTAGCTGCGGGCCTTTTAGCCATATGGGCACTGATCGGGGGGATTAGACTAGCTATTGCCAGTAAAAACGACGATCCAAACATCAGCAGTAAAGTCAGAAACTACTTTATAGGACTTGCTATAGGCGCTTTAGCCTTTATCATCGCTGCTGCCATACAAAGATATACCAACTGAACTATGAGCCGCTTTAACTATAATACTTCGAGGGGAATTAATAAGCCCTATCTTTTTAAAAAACTACGCCTCAAGCAAGTGTTTAAGGTCGCTTACCTGCTGGCAGGCTATGGGATGGCGCTTGTAGCTGTTTGCTTGCTAGGCGTAGGGCTGATTACACTGCTTGTAATCCCCCTGTATACAGCCTTATTCATCTTCTATGTAAGACGGGCTATTGCATCGAATAGTCATCCTGACATGACTTATTTAAAAGCAAAAGCTGCCTATCAAAAACAGCCTAAGGCGCTCTATGATTTCCACATCTTTTTAAGACATATTACCCATGAACAGAGCCAGTGATTTAGCTTACTTATGCCCCATCCGATGCATTGAAAACAACCTACTGATTAGTAGAAGAGGCGATCTCACCTTAGCTTTCAGCTTGCAGCTGCCGCCCGTATTTTCCCTATCCTCTGAACAATACGATCACATTCACCAAGGATGGATGAATCTATTAAAGAAATTTGAAGAAGGCATGCTGCTGCACAAGCAAGATATCTTCTACCATAGTCACTACACCCCCTGGGAGCAAAGCCCTAGCTATACCAAAAAAGGCAATAAGTGGTATTACTTAGAACGCCCTATCATACACCATGAAAGCTATGTCTTTATCACCATTCCACTAGACAAGCAAACACTCACCGGCCCTGAGCACACACTTTTTACCCATAATATGGCAATAGCCCAACAATCCCCCTGGAGTCTTTTAAAATCCTTAAAAGGGACAGAAGCCTTGATCGCAAAAGTAACAGAACTCCAAGAAAATCTCTTATCAGGCCTGAAGGCCATCAGAGGCCTCACAGCTAGACAGCTGACAAGCCAGGAGCTTTCCATTCACCTATACCGATGCTTAACGATGAAATTTCAAGACAGCACGCCCAAGTCATTACAAGTACAGCCCATTATCAATCACCCAGAAGGGATGTATGCGGGCAACTACAACGTTCGTCTTGTTAGCCTTCGAAATGAAGCAGAGGCGCTGTTGAGCAGCACGATCCCGCAGCTACTTGCTTCAGAAAGCTTTCAAAGCGGCATAACCGTGAGTGAAAACATCCAGCTGCCTTGCTCGTTTGTCTATCCGATTAGCGCCGGACTGCCCATTCCCCATATCCTCAATACATTTATTGAGATAAAAGACAACCAGAAAGTTCTTTCCAAACTCAAAACAGAAGCTAAACAACTCGGTATTTTCGGGAGTATAGGGGAAGAGGGGGCTATTGTCAAGCGAGAAACCATTGAGAACTTTATTGAGAGTGTTCATACAGGCAGCCATCAAATATGCCACACAGGGGTGAATGTTATGCTCTTTGAGGAGCAGGCAGAAAAGCTCAATCACTACACCAATGCCACAGAAAATGCTTTTGCAAGCATGGGGGGCACTACTTGCTTGATCGAGAGAGAAAACACCGCCAACCTATTCTTTGCTAGTCTCCCAGGCAATGGGAGAGATCATTATAGAAACTTCATTCATGTCTTAGGACAAGCCGTATGCTATCTCTCCAAAGAAGGTCATTACCTAGAAGACCCAGAAGGTACGTTGTTGGTAGATCGCTTTGGAAAGCCTGTGCTAGTCAATCTATGGGAGCAGCCCCAGTCATTGAAAACAGGAATAAGATCATCGTTGGCCCTTCAGGGACAGGGAAATCATTTCTTGTGAATCACTTAGTCAGTGAAAGCCTTTATCAAGGGAACCATATCGTCATTTTAGATATTGGGGGTTCTTATAAACGTAATTGTGCGCTTAATGGCGGGAAATACTATGAGCTCAGTGAAGAAAACCCCCTCTGCTTTAACATCTTCTTAGCCGATAAGGACCAACAGGGGAGCTGGAAGCTAGATACCGATAAGATTAACTTTATTGCTTCTGTGATTATTACGCTTTGGAAGGGAGAAGAGACGCTCTCAAAAGAAGCAGTGACCATCCTCAAAGAGATGATCACTCACTTCTATGATCAAATTGTTAATAAATTAAACTTAAACCATGCTGCCAATCTAACCAATTTTTATGAGTTTGTCAAGGCCTACCGGCAAAAAGTTGAGCCCAAGCAAGCCCGATTTTTTGACTTTGATAGTTTTGAACTTGTTTTAAAGCCTTTTGCAAGGGGTCAGTATGCTTATTTACTAAACGCTAAGCAAAATATTGATCTAACAAACGAGCGCTTCATTGTATTTGACTTAGAAGGGATTAAAAAAGACAAGACGGTCTATGCTGTTGTCTGTATCATCATCATAGAGTTGATCCTGGATAAGATTAAAAAGCTCAAGGGCATTCGCAAGTCCTTTATCATTGATGAGTGCTGGGAGATTATGCGCTCCAACCTCAAGGAGTTCATTGAATACATGTATCGAACCATTAGAAAACGGCAAGGCGAAGTCTATATCGCCACCCAAGGAGCCCAAGACATTAGAGATTCGGATATAGGCCCAGCCATGATCAATAACACCGATACGTTCCTGGTGCTGGATCATGCTAAAAACACCTCTTCCTTTCCTGTGCTTCAGCAAACCTTTGGCTTTACCGATCAGGATATTGCGCTTCTCTCCAGTATCGATAATAGCCATAGTTGGAAGGAAGTGTTTATTAAGATGGGAACGCTGGCAAAAGTATATCGACTGGATGTATCTAGGCATACGGCCGCTGTCTACACCTCTAAAGAGGAAGAAGTCAAGGAGATTGAAGCGCTCAGGGAAAAATTTGCAGGCAATATAGGCTTTGCCATTCAGCAGTACATTGAAAATAAGTTAACAACCAGCCAACATGAAACATAAATTCCTACTTCTTCTAATAGGCCTTGCCGTAAGCATAAATACCGTTTATGGCATCAATCCTTTAGGACTTTTTAAGAAGTTCAATCTCAGCCCACAACCGGTTATTGACATGAATATGAAAAATATTTTTGATACAGTGGCTGAAGGGATTGATATATTTAACAATATAATCAGCCTAGCTTCTCATCAAATAAGCTCCTGTCAACAAGCAATAAGTTATGCGAAAAACTATCAGGGACACCCGCTTGAAAAGCTCAAGCGATTCCAGCTCCTAAAACAAGAAATAAAAACAGGACTAGAGACTTACAAGGCCATTAGAGACACCATTATCAAGAAATGTAGGGGCAAGATGACTTTAGGGGAACGCATTAATAGTATAATGAAGACGATGGAAACCCTTGACAGAGCCAGCAAAGCAGCTGAAGAACTCAAAGAAATCATCGATAGCTATCAAAAAGACGCTCAACGTATCAAGGAGGCTAGAGAAGACTTTCATCGTTGTATGAGCATATTTAGCAGAAGAAAAAGACTATGATTTTCCTAGATATTAGTAACAGTCTATTAGAGGAGTTATTTCTCAACAACAGAAACTTTGAGGCAACCATTGATCGCTATACCAAAATCAATGTGGTGATTGCCTTGTCCCTTGCTGGGATTCCATTTTTGGTGAGCACGATTTATCACTACATAGCAAGCACACTCTACCAAAAACCCTTTCCCCTTCCTAAATTTATTCACTCGATCACCATAGTCTTGTGTATTGCCTTATACAAGCCTTTAATGGCCCTTCCTACCTATTTTTTAAAAATACTAGACAAAGCTACCTACGAGCTTACAAACAACCCATACGAAGACAGGCTCCTGAAGTTCTATGATACTATCACAGCAGAAATAAGTACAGAACTGCCAGACAAGCAACAATCAAGAAACGCTGAGCCGAAAGAACAAGGGGGGATTTATGGGGCCTTTAAAAGCCTTCTCAATGCATCTTTTTCTGGCCTTCTAAAAATCCTTACTAAGATCATAAGAGGAGTCTCTATCGCTGTCTCCTTGTTACTGGCCAAGCTATTTTATGTGCTGATGCCCCTTTGCCTGATGTTCTCTATTTTCCCAGGCTATGAAAAAGGATTTGAAAGGTGTTTTGATAACTATATCGCCTGTCATGTGAACCTTGTTGTGCTCAACATCTTAGATGCGATCATGACCAGCATGGCCCTTTTAAACTTCAAAGACACCACCGCAGATCAGACTTGTTCCAACATGATTATCAATACCGTTATTACGACCATGTATTGCCTTTCCTTTTGGGTGACTTCTCGTCTGATAGGTAAATCAGAAGGATCTGGCAAGATTCTATCAACGGTTGTCAGCATGGCTAGTTCAGGGGTGGCCATTTCTAGGAAAATACCTGAAATGAGAGATAAGCTAAAAAATATGGCTTCTAATCTAAAAAAAGGCATAACCTCGACACACGATCCTCTGGCAGCGGGTAGGAAAGACACGATCAAAAAATAGCTATGTTGGATATTAAACAATTACGCAATTACCAGTCTGCTTTTAGCCTTGTCAAAGTAGGTCTCATTATTTCTATCGCCTCGAATATCCTGATGGGTCTTGGCTGTATGTATTGGGTGATTGATACCAAGAATAAGGCCCAAAAAAGCATTTGGGTATTATCCCCTAGCAAGCAGGTGTACCACGCAGAGCTTAACTACGATATCCAAAGTCCAGATCGTATTTATGAGTACCAGAACCACCTGAAGCTCTTCTATTCCCTTTTCTTTTCTTATGATGAGAATAATTATCAGCAGCATATTGAGGATGCGCTCTATCTGATCGATGATTCGGGTCAAGAACTCTACCAGCTCTATCAAGACAATCGCCTCTATGATCAAGTGCTTCAAAATAACTTGATAGTCCAAGCCCAAGTAGATTCCATTTCCATTAATATGGACCAATTACCCCGAGAAGGAGTCGTCTATGCCAGGCAATTCATTAAGAATACAGCCCATAGCGCAGGGCAAACTGCGATTCAAAATATGCATGCCACCTTCTTGCTTCAAGATGTTGCACGCTCCATAAAAAACCCTCATGGGGTTAAGTTAGATAAGTTTACCATCTTCAATAATGAACGTATACAGTAAATCCGTCTGCTTTTGGGTCTTCTTACTCATCAATTTTGGGGTAAATGCCGAGCCCCCCTCGTAACCAATGGCCAGCTGCTGGTCTCAGAGATACTCTATATCCCCTTTAATAAGACCGTCCATGTCATTTTAGGTGAACAGATCCACAAAATTGATGTAGGCTCAGAGCAAGTCCTCTACCAAACAGAGCATAATCGCCTTCAGCTCAAAGCAGCCCAGCCAGACTTTGAAGAAACCAACCTCATGGTAGAGACAGCAAGTGGCTATGCCCTGTTTATACTGCGT